>JAMFRY010000221.1 GCA_026225015.1 Alphaproteobacteria bacterium | reverse complement strand
CCATCCAGAGCCGTAGCGGGCTACGCTTGCTGTGTGGCCGATCCCAGCGCCTGTCTGGAAAAGGCAAAGGCGTTCATTATCATTTCGACCTGATCGGGCACACCGCGACGCTTCACACTCATGACCGCGATCGTTCTCGACAATAAATCGGTCATGTTATATAATTTTGTCTGAATTCTATACATCAGGAGAGGACATGGCTCTGAGCTTGAAAGATAAGGAAACCGACCGCTTGGCCCGTGAAGTTGCCGCCTTGACCGGCGAGAGCATCACCGACGCTGTGCGCAAAGCCTTGGCCGAGCGGCTGGAACGCGAGCACTTGCGTCGCGGCCAACCCCCAGCTCTCGCCAGCCGCCTGGCAGCGCTTGGCCGGGAATGTGCGGCCCTGCCCGATTTGGACGCCCGCAGCCCGGAGGAAATCGTTGGCTACGACGAAACCGGGATGTGGCGCTGATGGTGATCGATACCTCGGCGGTTGTCGCGATCCTGTTCGATGAATCGGATCAAGAACGATATGATGAAGCGATAGAGCGCGCGCCAGTCCGGCTGATTTCTGCCGTAACACGGGTTGAATTGTCATTCGTCATTGAAAGCCGGAAGGGCGAGGCTGGACGGGAGCGGCTGGAACGCTTCCTTGCCATGACCGGATCAGAAGTTATCTCCGTCACGCCGCAACAGGCCGAAATCGCAATCGAGGCCTTTCGGCGATTTGGGAAGGGCAGGCACCGCGCTGGCTTGAATATCGGCGATTGCTTTTCATACGCCCTCGCTGTCGCGACGGAACATCCCCTTCTCTTCAAGGGCGACGATTTCATTCATACCGATGTCCTCACGGCGTTACCGCCGACGCCTTGAATCCCCTGATGAACGCGCCGGCATGTGGGCAAAATATTTCTTCACTCAAACCGCCGTGCGTTCATCCGCGCCAATACCAAGTTGTTTCAACTTCCGATGCAAAGCGCTGCGTTCCATCCCCACAAAATTGGCGGTGCGGCTGATATTGCCGCCATAGCGCAAAAGCTGCGCCTGCAAATATTGCGTCTCGAACACGTCACGGGCCTCGCGCAACGGCAGCGCCATCAAATCGGCGGCGGGGTCGATCGCCAGTGCCCGCGGTGCGTGGGCGGCGAGTTCCGTTGGCAAATGCTCGGCGCGGAAGAAATCCGTGGTTTCATTCGAGCGCATGATCATCAACCAGTCCATCACATTACGCAGCTGGCGGATATTGCCCGGCCAATCATGCGCCTGCAAAGCGGCAATGGCATCCGAGGCCAGTGCCCGCGCCGGCAGGCCGGAGGTTTCTTCCGCCCGGGCCAGGAAATAGCCAGCCAGTGCCGGGATGTCTTCACGCCTTTCCTTCAAGGAAGGCACACGCAACGGCACCACGGCGAGCCGGTAATACAAATCTTCCCGGAAGCGGCCGGCGGCGATTTCACCGGCGAGATCGCGTGCCGTGCTCGCAATAACGCGGATATCCACCTTGACCTTGGCCTGGCCCCCACCGTTCCGGCCAACCCGCTCAAAACTTTGCTCCTGCAAAACGCGGGCGATTTTGCTTTGCGTCTCCATTGGCATTTCGGAGATTTCGTCCAGCAGCAAGGTGCCCCCATGGGCGCGCTCCAGCACGCCGACGCGGCGCGGGGTGCCCAGCGCCTCATCTGCTTCCACGCCAAATAGTTCAATCTCAAAACGATCCGGTGCCAGAATGGCGCAGTTGAGCGCCACAAACGGGTTTTGCGTCCGGCGCGATTTGGCGTGGATCATGCGCGCCACCGTTTCCTTGCCCGACCCTGGCGCGCCGGAGATCAACACCCGCGAGCCGGTGGGCGCCACCCGATCTATGGCGTTGCGCAAGGCTACGATGGCGTGACCCTCACCCGTGAGTTCGGTTTCCGGCCCGATGCGCAGACGCAATTCGGCATTTTCCGCCGCCAGCTTGGCCGCTTCCAACGCGCGCCGCACCACCAGCAACAAGCGGTCGGAATTGAATGGCTTTTCGATAAAATCATAGGCGCCGCGCTGGATCGCGGCAACGGCGGTCTCGATCGTGCCGTGCCCGGAGATCATCACCACCGGCACGCGCGGCTCTTCCTGGTGCAGCACATCGAGAATGCCGATGCCGTCAAGCTTGGAGCCCTGCAACCATACGTCGAGAATCACCAAAGCCGGGCGGCGGGCGCGATAGGCGGCAAGCGCCTCGTCGGAAGTGCCGGCGCTGCGCGCCTCAAAACCTTCATCGCGCAGGATCGCTTCAACCAGCAGCCGGATATCCGGCTCGTCATCGACGATAAGGATTTCTGTCATCCGATAACAATCCTCATCATATTGCGGCAAACCCTCTATGCATTCCGTCTTCAACCGGTGTCGCTTCCGCAGCCGGGTCCAGCGCCGGGAGAATCAGGCTCACCACCGCGCCAGGGCCGAGCTCAGCCTGCTCAAGTTCCAATCGGCCGCCATGGTCCTCCATGATTTTTCTTACGATGGCAAGGCCAAGGCCGGTGCCTTTCGGCTTATGGGTCACATAGGGTTCGGTCAGCCGCGCGCGGTCCTGCTCCGGCAGGCCGATGCCGTCATCGATCACGCTTAAACTGGCATCGCCGTTGTGGGCGAAAATATGCAGTTTCACATGTCTCGCGCCGGGCCGCATGGCCACCGCATCGGCGGCGTTTTGCAGCAGGTTCGTCAATGCCTGGCCGATCAGCCGGCGGTCGCATACGGCTTTCAAATCGGGGTCATCGATTTCGATCTGCCAGTCGATCTTCGGCGCGGCCACGCGTTGCAAAACCATGGCCTCACGGGCGATGCGCTCCAGCGATTCGGTGCGCATGATCGGCGCCGGCATGCGGGCGAAGGTTGAAAACTCATCGACCATGCGCCCGATATCGCCGACATGGCGCACGATGGTATCGGCGCATTGCGCGAAGCTTTCCGGATCGGAGGTGATCTCGCGGCTGAACCGGCGTTTCAGGCGCTCGGCGGAAAGTTGAATCGGCGTCAGCGGATTTTTGATTTCATGCGCGATGCGGCGCGCCACATCCGCCCAGGCCGCCTTGCGCTGCGCCGACAGCAGTTCGGTGACATCATCGAAGGTGACGATGAACCCATCCGGCCTGCCCCCCTTCATCTCGGCGCCGATGCGCACCAGCAAAGCCCGCTTATGCATGGCGCCGCCATGCTCCAACTCCGCGGTTGCGGGTTTTTCAGGCGTTGCTATGACCGCTTCGATCAGAGGGCCGAATTCCGGCGCGATCTCCGCCAGCTTCTGGCCAATTTTTCCTTGCAGATCGAGGCCCAGCAATTCAGCCGCGGCGCGGTTGGGCAATTCGATTCGGCCACTCGCATCCAACCCGATCACGCCGGCGGAGACGCCGGCAAGGACGGTTTCGGTGAACCGCCTGCGCTCGTCCAACTGGCCGTAGGCGTCCATCAATTCGGCGCGCTGGGAGGCGAGCCGGCCGGTCATTCGGTTGAAAGCGCGGGAGAGTTCGGCAACCTCATCGCCGGTCGCGGTTTCCGGCACCCGCACGGCAAGGTCGCCGGCGCGCACCCGCTCGGCAGCGCGCATCAGATGGCCGATCGGCCGGGCAATCTGATTGGCGATCACCAGGCCGATGAGAATGGCCGCCGAGAGCACCAATAGCGCGACGGTTGCAAAAATCAGGGCGAAGGAGACCTCCAGACCTTGCCGGTTGCGCGACAATCTCTGGTATTCCACAACCGCCTGCTGGGTCTTGTTCACATGATCTAGAATGGCCGGGTCGATCGGCTTCTCGATCAGCAGCATCATCGGGGTCGTGGTATTGAGCTTGATCACCGCCTGCTCGTCCATGCTGCCGGGAGTAGTGATCACCGGAATCTGCCCCGACTGCGCTTCCGCCACATCGGCCGGAAGCAAGGCAGCTGCCGCACCACCACCCCCAAGAAAGCCGGCGGAAGCGATATCATCGCCATGCAGCGGATTAAAGATGTCTGCTTCCGTCAACCCGCGCACCGTGGCCTGCGCGAGCAAGTACTGGCCGAACTCGTTGGTGCCGCCGAAAGATACGGCCGCGATCTGCGACAGATCACTACCCATCGCCAAGGCGTCGAGCCGAATGTCATTGTCGTGCTCTACCAGATAGCCCTGCGCCACCTGCGAACTTTCCGCCAACGCGGTCTGCACGCGTTCATTGAACCAAGCCTGGATACCGAAATTGAAGAATACGGTGGCGAAAATCGCCACCAGTATCGCCGGCACCGCGGCCACCACGCCGAACAGAAACACCAATCGCACATGCAACCGCGCGCCAGCGGTCCCGCGCTTATGCTCCTGCACAACCCGGATCACGCGCCCGGCCAGAACGGTAATCAACAACAGCAGCACGGCGAAATCCGCAACGCTCATGCCGACCGCAACGCCGGAATGTATGGTGAGCCGCACCCGCCCCGCCAGGATCGCGAAGGTCGCGATGCCGAGCGTCAGCGCAAGCGAGGCCAGAACCAGGGTGGAGAGACGGCCGAGCGCGAAATCCAGCGCGTAAGCAGCCCGGGATCGCCGCAGTGCCGGCGTTTGTTCAAAGGAATCCGGCATCGCTACAGCCCGTTAGCCGACACGGCGCTGCACACCGATACCATGTTCACGGATCTTTTTGCGCAGCGTGTTGCGATTGAGCCCCAGCAGCGCCGCGGCGCGGATCTGGTTGCCGCGGGTCTCCGCTAGCGTCATCCGGATCAGCGGCCGTTCCAGCTCGGCCAGCGCGCGTTCATACAACACGCCTTCCTCACCACTTTCCCGTATCGCGGCCAGCAGCCGGCTGACATGGCGTTCGACCACCGCAGTCATGGTATCGGGCTCCTCTCCGTTCACCGGCGCCGTTTCCTGAACCGCGACATGATCGCTGAGTTCGGGCGCCAGAATCTCTTCGGTAATGACCGATTGTGGCACCAAAGCGGCAAGCCGGCGAATGAGGTTTTCCAATTCCCGCACATTCCCCGGCCAACGATAGGCCGAGAGCATCGCCATCGCCCCAGGGTTGAGCGATTTTGCCGGCAAGCCCTCGCTTTGCGCCCGCGCCAGAAAATGCTGCGCCAGAACGGGAATGTCATCGGGCCGCTCCCGCAACGGCGGCAAGCGAATCGGCACCACGTTCAGCCGGTAGAACAAATCCTCGCGGAACTGCCCGCTGCGGATCAGCGCGCGCAAATCCCTATGCGTGGCCGCGACGATCCTGGCATTGGCGCGGATCGGCTGGCGGCCGCCGACAGTGGTGAATTCGCCTTCCTGCAGCACCCGCAACAAACGCGTTTGCGCCTCCGGCGGCATGTCGCCGATTTCGTCCAGAAACAGCGTGCCGCCATTGGCCTGCTCGAAGCGGCCGACATGGCGGTTGGTGGCCCCGGTAAAGGCGCCGCGTTCATGGCCGAACAGCTCGCTCTCGATCAGCTCGCGTGGAATCGCCGCCATGTTGATGGCAACAAACGGCCCGGCCCGGCGGCGCCCATAATCGTGCAAGGCACGCGCAACCAGCTCCTTGCCGGCGCCGCTTTCGCCATTCACCATCACGGTTAAGTCCGTGGTCGTCAGCCGCGCGATCACCCGGTAGATTTCCTGCATCGCCGGGCTGCGGCCGATCAGCGGCAACGCCTCGTCGGACTGTTTTTGCCCTTCGGTATTGGCGCTGGCATTCAGCGGCTGTTTCAGCGCGCGGTCCACCACCGCCAGCAGATCGCCGAGATCGAAGGGTTTCGGCAGATAGTCGAAAGCGCCGCGCTGGGCCGCCTGCACGGCGGTGGTCAGGGTGGATTGCGCGCTCATTACGATCACCGGCAGGTCGGGGCGGATGCGGCGGATGCGGGGCACCAGGTCCAGCCCGTTTTCATCGGGCATGATCACATCCGTAATCACCAGATCTCCCTCGCCGTCCTCCACCCAGCGCCAAAGCGTGGCGGCCGAGGAGGTGGCGCGGACCTGATAGCCCGAACGCCCGAGCGCCTGGGTCAGCACGGTGCGGATCGAGCGGTCGTCGTCAGCGATTAAAATAGTCGGGAGAGTCATCAATGGCTACTTTCAGGCGGTTCTTCGAAAACCGGCAGGTTGACCCGGAATTCGGTGCGGCCGGGGCGGCTATCCACGTCGATCAGGCCACCATGGTCGGCGACGATTTTGGCCACCAGCGCCAGGCCAAGCCCGCTGCCGCTGGCCTTGGTGCTGATAAAAGGTTCAAACAGATGCCGGCGGATATCTTCCGGAATACCAGGCCCGTTATCGCGCACGGCAACGAAAATCGGCAGATTGGCGCGGCTGCGCCCGGAGGAGGCGGAGAGCCGCACGCCATGATGAAAACCGGTGGTGAGATGAATTTCGCCATCCAGGCGTTCGGTTCCCGCAATCGCCTCGGCGCCATTTTTCACGAGGTTCAGCAGCACCTGGATCAACTGATCGCGATTGCCATTCACATGCGGCAGGGAAGGATCGTAGGATTCGATGAAGCGGATGCGCGCCGCGAAACCGGAGCCGGCGAGCTTGCGCACATGTTCCAGCACGCGATGGATGTTCACCGCAGCGCGCTCCATCTTCTTCTCGCCGAAGGTTTCCATGCGTTCCACCATGGCGCGGATGCGGTCGGCCTCATCGCGGATGAGAACCGCAAGTTCCCGGTCATTCGCCGGCACGCTCGTTTCCAGCAATTGCGCGGCGCCGCGAATGCCGGAAAGCGGGTTTTTCACCTCATGCGCCAGAATCGCCGCCATGCCGGTAATGCTGCGCGCAGCATTGCGGGCAGACATCTGCTGGTCCAAGGCCCGCGCCGCGGATTCATCCTGCAGCGTCATCACCACATGGCCCGGCGCGTCGCTGACCGGCGCAACCTGAATGGCACAACCGCGGCGCGAAAGCCTGGGGCCTTCGAGCACCATGTCATGCTCCGCGACCGTGAGCCCATCATTGCGGGCGCGCTCCACCAGCAGGAAGATCGGGTGATCGGCCGGCAGAATATCGCTCAAGGACTGGTTTTTCAGCACCGCGGAGGAGGAGCCAAAGAATTCCTCCCCGGCATAGTTCACGAAGCAGATCGTATCGCTCTCATCCAGCATCGCAACCGCCACCGGCAGCGCCCCCAAAATCTGCGCCGGCTCAACGCGTATCGTACTCGGCGGCGTCGGCTTGCGCTTGACCATGCCGAAGGCGCGCTTGAAGCCGCTCATGCGGCGAGCGCCATCGCGTCGGGCGCCTCTTCCTGGCGGATAAAGCCGGTGGCAATCAGAGGGTCATAAAATTCGTCGATCAGGCGCAGAACGGCGCTGGCTTCGTCCAGCCGGTTCATTTGCGCCCGAAATGCCGCCGAGCCGCGCAGGCCGTGCGAATACCAGGCGAGGTGCTTGCGGGCCAGGCGGATGCCGGATTTCTCGCCAAAATGGCCGCGGATATGCGCATAATGCCGAAGCATGATGGATTTTTGCTCGGCCAGCCCCGGCGGGGCGAGGCGCGTGCCGGTGGTAAGGTAATGCGCCACCTGGGCCAGGAACCAGGGCCGGCCATAGGCGCCGCGGCCGATCATCACGCCATCCGCGCCGGAACGCCGCAGGGCCTCCGCGGCGCGATCCTCGCTGGTAATATCGCCATTAACGATGACCGGGATGCTGACCGCTGCCTTCACATTGGCGATGAAATCCCAATCCGCAGCGCCTTCATAGAATTGCTGCCTTGTACGGCCATGCACGGTGAGCATCGCAATACCGGCATCCTCGGCAATCCGGGCCAGGACCGGCGCATTCAGGCTGTCGCGGTCCCAGCCCATGCGCATTTTCAAGGTGACGGGCACGTTCACCGCGCGCACCGTGGCGGCGAGAATCCGCCCGGCCAGCGCCTCGTCACGCATCAGCGCGGAGCCGGCGGTCTGGCCGATAGCCACTTTTTTAACCGGACAGCCGAAATTAATATCAATCAGGTCGGCCCCCTGCCCCACCGCAATCCGCGCCGCCTCCGCCATCGCTTCCGGCTCGCAGCCCGCCAGTTGCACCGAGGAAGGACCCCCGCCGACCACCACTTCCGCCATGCGCATCGTGTTGCGATTCTCCCGCACCATCGCCCAGGAGGCGATCATTTCCGAGACAACCAGCGGCGTTCCGAGGGATTTGGCCAGCGCCCGGAACGGCAGATCGGTGACGCCCGAGAGCGGCGCCAGGATCACCGGCGCCTGCAAAACCTGGGCACTGGCGCCCGTGCCGAGGGTGATCGGTTGGATGAGGGGGAAAGTCGCACTGCTCATGATTTGTGCAAACTACCGGGGACGCGCCCAAGGCGCAATCACCCAACTGAAAATGAGGCAGCAGGCGTAGGGCGGATAAGCGAAGCGCCATCCGCCACCTTCACAGGCGCTCCCCGGTGCCCGATGCACTCAGGACATCGCCAGACGAAGCCCATGCTGAATCATACAACCCGAGCGCCACGCATTTATGAAATGTCGAATACGGCCAAGCTACGGGATGCGCGACGAGGCCATGTTTTACCGGATTGAAGTGCGCGTAGTCCATATGGGCATTGTAATCCTTATCGTCACGAATCGTATGTTCCCAGAAGCGCTTTTGCCAAATGCCCCGCCCATCGCGCTGCACGGCGTCCGGCCGTCTCAACTCAACGTTCAGCAAGGCTTTGGAGAAGCGTTTTTTGATGGCCCGCCAGCGGCCGGAATAATCCGAATCCTCTTCCTGCAGGGTCCATAGGCAATGCATGTGATCCGGCAAGATCACCCAGGCATCGATATGAAACGGCATCGTCAGGCGAACCGCCCGAATGGCGGAGCGGAGCGTTTCGATCTCCCGCACCAACAGATCCGACCGGCGGCTGGCCAAATTTACGGTGAAAAAATACGTTCCACCGGGAACGCGATTGCGGCGATACTCGGGCACTAACGGAATATATCGACATTCTTGCCATTCCGGAATAGCCTTCCCAGGTGATGGTAGATTTGTGGCCAGGCCCGACGGGACGTCAAATGAAGATGGCGGAAGGCGCTTCGCTTTTCCGCCCTACGCCTGCTTAGCGCCCGCATGCGGGAATGGTGGCTATTTAGCCTGTGTTGCGTTTTTGCTCTAGTTTTCCGTGCTGGCGCTGGCCTTGCGGACCAAGATCCCGAAAACCCTCTAAGTAACCCCATCCTGTCGATGGCGCACAGTAAAGCGGAAATCGCTTTCGAACAGGCTCCCGATTGGATGGTACAGGCATGTAACGATGCGTATTTTCATCACATGTGGATTTACGCCCAGACGAGCCGCCCGGAAGGCACTTATATTCTTGCCTACGGCTCGATCTGGGTCTTTAAGGACGTGGAGTCGGCCCACCCACCCAAATATTTGGATAATGATGGGAACGGCGAAATCGATCTCATTCGCAAGGATCATTCCTGTAATGTGCTTTGGGACGCCGACAACGCATTTAACGGCTACTTTCCTCTGCAACGCGGCAACCTTCCCACGCGGGAGCAAGCCAGCACCATCCAAGACCTCGCCGTTGACCTCATCCGTCGCGAGGAAAAAATCTTCGGCGGCCGGCAAGGTTTCTTCAAGGCTTTGGCCGCCACCGGCCACGGCATTCCGGACCAGGACAGCGCGATGATTCCCCCTCTGGAAGCCCTGAAATCGGGCAAAAACCCCTAAACCTTCTCACATTTGATCCACCGGTAAGGCGAAAAAGCACACCCGGCATTTGTCGCTGATCGGGTAACGTTCCTCCCAACCATCAGCCGTTGGGAAATCCCCCCGACCCGGAATCAACGCGAAACCGCCCTGTGGATAACTTCCAAAGTTATTTTTACTAACAATACGATAGGACAGAAATGTTCCACGTGGAACATAAAACTCCTGACGAAAATGCCTCAGTTAACTCGGATTATGCGGCTTTCCGGCATACATAGAATGCAGCGTATCCGCGCACGCATTCTTATCGCCCAGCCCCAGCCGAATGGTCGGAATCAGCGCCAGCGGCGGGAACAGCACCCCAAGACCCACCGCAGGCACAGCGCGCGCGGCAAGCGGGCCGGGCGCCGGCAATACGCTCGGATGCTTCAACGTGCCGTGAATATTGATGGGCGTCGATAACGAGCCGATGGAGAAATGCGTCGCCTGGGTGGATAAAGCGAGGTTCAGCCGCTCGTTCGTCAGATCAGCCGTGCCGGAACCCAGAATATTGGCCTCCGCGGTGGCGATCAGAAAGGCTTTGGTGTCCAACTGGCCGTTGGTCAGCGTAAAATCGGAGACCAGGCATTGCAGATTGGTCTTGTGCGGAATGCCGAGCGCCGAGAGCACCGCGTCGCCCACCTGTAGCCCGGCGAGATCGACCAGCAGCGCGCTGATATCGCCGCCGCGGCTCATAAAAAGCTGCGCGCCGCCATCGCCATGGCCGAGCATTTCCGCAACCGAATTGCCGGTGGCGACTAGATGCGCCGAGCCGCCCACCGTGCCGTCGCCCGCAAAACCATCTGTGGCGGCCATCAGCCGGGCAAGCTGCAACTGCCGGAATTCGATATCGGCACGGGTATGCAGCACGCCTTCGACCGGATTCAGGTCGATATTACTGGCAATACTGCCGGCGCCGACCGCGAAATTGAGCGGATGCAAGGTAATGCGTCCGTTCTCGATAGAGAGCCAGACGAGGACATTATCCAGCGGCACGTCCCGGTTGATGATGTGTTCGCCTTTATAGTGAACCTCGAAATTCGCCATGTTCAGTTTCGGCAGGTTGAACGGCGTGTTTGGCAGCAGATTGGGGCTGGCATTGGCTTGCGCCATTTTCTCACGCGTCGCGGCATCCTGGCCGGGCGTCGTGGTCTTGCCCGGCGTCGCGCCCAAAAATCCGCCGAGATCGGCAAGATCAACATGCCGAGAAGCTACATTGGCCGTAACCAGCTTCCTTCCGGCGCCTGGATGGCTTTCATCGAGGTCGCCTTCAAGATCGCTCGAGCCCACCCGGCCAATGAGATCATCAAACCGGATTGTATCCTTGGTATAGTTCAGCTTGCCCGTGATGCTGTAAGGCGGCGTGGCGGGCAGCGGGATGCCGGTCAGCGCAAACAGGTTCGACATATCCTGCCCGGCCAAGGAGAGTTTCAGTTTGGCGCCGCCGAAGGTCATCGGCTGTTCAATCGTTCCCACCAAAGCAACGGTGGTGCTGCCATTGGCCAGATGCAGATCGACTGGATAGGGGTTCGATGGGTCGCGCAAGGAGAGCAGCGCGCCGCCGCGAAACGCGCCGGTGATCGGCTGCCCGCTATAGGTGCCATGCGCGGTCACCACGATCTCCCGGCCCTGAATCAACCCGCCCTGCGGCGCGGTTTGCGTATCGATCGTCAACGCCATATCGGTTTTGTATTTCGCCATCCGCACGGTGGCGGCGCCATCATTGATAATGAGATTGCCGATCTGCGGCGGGCTGCCGCCGCCGCTCTTTATATGCAGCGTGTAGTTATTCGCCCCATCCGGCAATTGCTGTATTGTCGCCACCGGATGGTCGATCTCGATGCTGGTCAGCGTCAGCAACCGGTGGCGGAGATAGGCCAATACGTCCACGTCGATGCGCAGCGCGTCGATGGCCGCCAGTCTGTCTGCGTCGCCGGAGGCTGGAAAATCATTCGGACTTGCAATCGTGATGCCGGTTGCGGCAATCTCGGTGGTTCGCCCCAGCCGGACATGCAGATGCTGAATGGTAACCTTGCGCCCCAAACTGCCGGAAGCATCGGCGTCGATCATGGGCAACAGCCAGTCCCAATTCCAGAAAACGATCAGCAACAGGATAGCCACGAGTAGCACAAAAAGCGTGGTCAGCCCCAGGTTTAAGGGCCGGCGGCGCCTGGTACGGAAGGGTCCGGGATGGGTTGCTGAATCTGGCATGTAAAAGTTTAACTGGTTTGCGTTGTCCGCATGGCAAGCTCACGACGCGGGGCACCGACGTTTCTGGCATGATTGTAATTGTTTCGGAAGGTCGTGGTTGATTATCGGGACCGAGCTTTTCGGGCGGCGCCGCGCCTGTCATACTGCCGGCATGAATAGATTGGACGGCCTGCCGTTTATAAAAATGCACGGCGCCGGGAATGATTTCGTGGTACTGGACGCAAGAACACACAAGCTGGCGCTCGGTCCTGCGCAGGCGAAATTGCTGGCTGACCGCCATTTGGGGGTGGGCTGCGACCAGATTATACTCATCGAGACCGATCCGGACGGCGCCGATGCCTTCATGCGCATCCTGAACGCGGACGGCTCCGAATCCGGCGCCTGCGGCAATGCCACCCGCTGCGTGGCAGCATTGTTGGCAGAGGAGACGGGTGAGCGCCGGATCAGCATCCGCACCCTCGCCGGCCTGCTGCCATCGGAGATTCTCGGCCCCGGCCTGGTGGAGGTGGATATGGGCGCACCCGGCCTGCAATGGGAGCAGATTCCGCTGGCCGCGCCCGCCGATACGCTGCATCTGAAAATCGCCATGGGTCCGGTGGAAGACCCCGCCGCCTGCTCCATGGGCAATCCGCATGCGACGTTTTTTGTCGATGATCTCGCCCGACTACCGATCGAGACCATCGGACCGGCGCTGGAGCGGAACCGGAATTTCCCGGAACGCGCGAATATCGGCTTTGCCCTGATCGAATCTCCGGAGCGCATTCGCTTGCGGGTTTGGGAGCGCGGCGCCGGCCTCACCCTTGCCTGCGGTTCCGGCGCCTGCGCGGCCTTGGTCAACGCGCATCGGCGGGGGCTGACGCGCAACCGGGCGACGCTCATCCTCGATGGCGGCGAGCTGGAGATCACCTGGCGGGAGGCGGACGGCCATGTGCTGATGCGCGGCCCGGCGGTAACGGCCTTTGCCGGCCAGTTGCCGGAATTCGCGTAAATGGCGCTATCGGCGTTTTTCTCCAGGCTGAAATCCGGACTTGCCAAAAGTGCCGAGAAGCTGGGCGCGAACATTGCGGCCACCTTCACCAAGCGCAAGCTCGATGACGCAGCGCTTGAAGAGTTGGAAGACATGCTGATCGCCAGCGATCTGGGCGTTGCGGTGGCGGGGCACATCATCGGCAATTTCCGCCGCACCCGCTTTGGCAAGGAAGTCACGGATTCGGAAATTCGCGAGGCGCTGGCCGCGGAAATCGCCACGATCCTGCAACCCGTGGCACTGCCGCTTAAGCCGGATACTTCGAAGAAACCTTTCGTGATCTTGATGGTTGGCGTCAACGGCGCCGGCAAAACCACCACCATCGGCAAGCTGGCCACCGCCTATCGCGAGCAAGGTTTGAGCCCGGTCCTGGCCGCGGGTGACACATTTCGCGCTGCTGCCGTGGAACAACTGCAAATCTGGGGCGAGCGCGCCGGCGCCGAGGTGATCTCCGCCCCGCCCAATTCCGACGCCGCCTCGCTCGCGCATGACGCGCTGAAACAGGCGCAGGCCAGCGGAGCGGATATCCTGCTTATCGATACGGCCGGCCGGCTGCATAACAAAACCGTACTGATGGAGGAGCTGCGGAAAATCATCCGGGTCATCCGCAAGCTCGACCCAACCGCGCCGCATGCGGTGCTGCTGACGCTGGACGCCACGATCGGCCAGAACGCCATCGCCCAGGTCCGCACCTTCCGGGACATGGTGGAGCTGACCGGGCTGATCGTGACCAAGCTGGACGGCTCGGCGAAGGCCGGGATCGTCGTGGCCCTGGCCGATACGTTTCACCTGCCCGTTCACGCGGTCGGCACCGGTGAACAGGCCGGCGATTTGCGGCCGTTTGATGCAACGGAGTTCGCGAGGGCGCTGGTCGGGCTTTAGCGTCGCAGGGCGAACAAGGCCCGCCCTTTTCGCGGCCAAATAGGTTGTTGGCAAGCGCAATGATTCTCGTATAAGTTGTATTCCATGAAACGACTATCTCGCCTGGATGGTCTGCGCGGCGTGCTGGCGGTCTACGTCATGATATGCCACGCACTTCCCTATTCCACCGTACCGCATTGGTTCGCCGGGATATTCTACCATGGCGAGGCCATCGTCGATTTGTTCTTTGCATTGAGCGGGCTGGTGGTGATCCATTCGCTGGAGCGCTGCAATTATCAGTTCTGGACCTTTCTGAACGGTCGGGCGCGCCGGCTGTTGCCAGTTTACTTCGCGGTTCTGGCGCTGGCGGTGCTGTTGCTATGCGCCGGCTCGCCATTGCCCTCGATGCCCTGGATTTCTCCCGGCTCGCCTGCCGGATT
>JAMFRY010000025.1 GCA_026225015.1 Alphaproteobacteria bacterium | reverse complement strand
TCGCGCGTATTATCACCCGAATTACTATGGCGCCTTCG
Source organism: Alphaproteobacteria bacterium (assembly GCA_026225015.1). Classification (GTDB taxonomy): domain Bacteria; phylum Pseudomonadota; class Alphaproteobacteria; order Acetobacterales; family Acetobacteraceae; genus Acidocella. The sequence continues at coordinate 4,271 of JAMFRY010000025.1, read as the reverse complement.
TTCTGGACCCGGATGGGCATAATATCGAGGCGGTTTGTCATTTTCCGGAATCGTAATGATCGTAGGGCGGGCGATGCCCGCCCTACATTTGCTGCAAGCCGTGTTTTTTCAGCAATCCGCGAAGCTGATGATAGCCAGACGTAGGATGTCTGCGTTCGGGAAGAACAAGGTCTCCAGACAGGGCCAACTTGGGCAACGCTGCCGGCGACATGGAGAAACTTAACCTTGCATCATACCCGTTGTGGCTCCCGGTTCGGCTCCGCTTTCGCCATGGCGGCGCGATATCCTTCCCGTTCCCGCACGCGTTTCAGATAAGCCAGCAAATTAGGCGAGTCTGAAATATCGCGCCCAGAAAAGGCCCGCGCGCTGGTCAACGGAAACACCATCATAATGTCAGCGGCGGTGAATATATCCCCCGCGAACCATTCCGCCTGTCCCAGGCGTTGTTCAACCAGACGGAAGGCAATGTCGGTGCGGCCGGATATGCTGGGCGCGCCCAGCCGCTTGGCCACCACATCCATCATGAAGGCCGGCACCATTGAGCCATTTCCGTAATGAAACCAGAACAGGAAATTTGTGAAATCCTTGTGCTCCGGCCCGAGCAGCAGCCGGCCGCCGCCATGGCGGCGCGCGATATACTCGATCACCGCGCCCGTTTCGGCCAGCACGATCTGCCCATCCGTGATAATCGGCGCGGTGCCGGCGGGATGCAGCGCCTTATATTCAGGCGGCGCCGCGCCCGATGTCTCACGCTCGTAACGGATCAGCGCGTAGGGCAATCCCAACTCCTCGCAAAGCCAGACAATGCGCTCCGATTGCGAAGCGCCCAAATGGTGAACCGTCAGCATTTTGATTGTCTTCCTATCGCTGTGCCCAGATACCGGCAGGTGCGCAAACCAGGCCGACATCCTTGAGGCCGAGAATGCCGACGCGCGCCGCCTTGACATTGAAGATCGCGCTGACCGCGGGCAGCGCCGTCATGATGTCCCAATCGTGATTGATCCAGTGCGCCGGCGGGGTGAAACGGAAGCGCGTGTCGATGTTCGGGTCGCCCTGGACCACTACGTGATATTGGTCATCATCGATCGTCCACCCCTCGTTGAGTTTCTTCGTCAGATACCAGACGATTTCATTCCGCAGCACGGTTTTGCCGCCGATCTTGCCATCCCATCTGGCACGCAAAGCGGCGTTGGTATCTTTCTCCATGCAGAACCAGCAGAGGTCGATTTTCTCGGAGGCGGTGGCGTATTCGACTTCGAATTCCGTCTCCTCAAGCCGATAGTCCAGCGCTTCAGCCATGCGGAAAACCGAATCACGGAATAGGATCAGCCAGTCATAGGCGGCTTGCTTTACCTTGGCATCCGCCTCGGCCAAGCCCATGCCAAGCGTGCTCCAGGTTTCGACCGATTCGTACACGGCGCAATTGGCGGACTCCGTTATGGTAACGCGTTCCACCTGCCGGCAAATCGCCGTCATGCCGGAGACGATGGTGTTGATCCAGCCGGGATTGACGCCGGTAATGTAGAGCGAGCTATTACCGCGCTTGCAGGCGGCTTCCAGCGCCGTCGCGACCTCACCCTGAATGCCGCCGACATTGAGAAACAGATTGGTGCTGATGACATCCATGCCGTTTTCCAGCAGCCGGATGGCGTGCGAGAGATCGGCCATGAACGGGGTGTAGAAAACCGTATCTGCCTTCAGGCCGATCAGCGCGTCGATATCGTTGCTGGCCACAACGCCGCAGGCAGGGCGCCCGCTGAGAGCGCCCGCATCCTGCCCGGCTTTATCAGCGGAATAGGCATAAACGCCTGCCAGTTCCAGCCGCGGATCGTCCAATATGGCGCGCAGGCAATGCTTGCCGACTTTGCCGGTGGTCCATTGGATGACCCGGGTTTTCGCTGTTTGATGCATTTTTTCCTCCGCACGGGCAGCGCATTTTTGTTGCATGGCCCGCAAGGATTAGGGCAGTTTTTGCGAACGCATACAAGCCGGCACGTGCTTGGTTTCACACGCTTGTGTGCAAGCCGTGTTTCTTCAGCAGTCCACGGAGCTGATGATAACTCAGTCCCAGCGCGGTGGCCGCATGTTTCTGGCTGAAACGCGCCTCGCCCAGCGCGGATTGCAACAATGCGCGCTCGTAATCGTTCACTGCCTCGCGAAATCCTCCCGGTGTGGGCGGTACCGGCGCGGGCGCGGGCAGCGACGGCGTCGGGGAAGGCATCACGGAAGGCGCGGAAAATGTTCCGAAGGGATCCAGGATGATGTCGTCCAGAGGCTTTGCCGGGTCATCCATGCGGTAGACGCTGCGCTCGACCACGTTGCGCAGCTCTCGCACATTGCCCGGCCAGTCATGGGCGATCAGCCGGTCCGCCGCGCCTTGCGTAAAGCCGGAGAAAAAATTCCGGCCCAATTCGGCGGTCATGCGGGCGGCGAAATGCCGGGCCAGCAGCATCACATCCCCTGCCCGCTCCCGCAGCGGCGGCGCCAGGATAACGTCGAAGGCCAGCCGGTCCAGCAGGTCGGCGCGAAATCCGGTATGGCGCAGATCGGTATTGGTACCGGCGATGATCCGCACATCCACCTGCACGGTCGCATTGCCGCCGACCCGTTCGAAGGCGCCATATTCGATCACCCGCAGCAGTTTTTCCTGCACGGCTTGCGAGGCATTGCCGATTTCATCGAGAAAAACCGTGCCGCCATCGGCCAGCTCGAAACGGCTGGCGCGGCGCCTTATGGCGCCGGTAAAGGCGCCGGCCTCATGGCCGAACAGCTCGCTATCCAGCACGCTCTCGCTCAGGCTGCCGCAATTGATCGTGAGAAATGGCCGGTTCCAGCGCGGCGAGAGAAAGGTAAGCCGGTTGGCGATCAGCTCCTTGCCGGTGCCGCGCTCGCCAAGGATGAGCACCGGGCGCTGCAACGGCGCCAGCGCCGAGACATGCGCCAGCATGGCCTGGATGGCAGGGCTTTCGCCGATGATATTGGTGAGTTCCACCATAATTCAGTTTTTTTCACTAATAATTGGCGATATTATCCTATCACCACTTCGGCGTCGCCAGCCAGCTTAAATATAATCTCAATACTTCATAAGGTTACGCAAAATCGGCGCGGAGCAGAATCCTGGCACGGCGGATGCAACGCCATCTGGACCCGGTCTCAAGCCGGTTGAGAGGATTGCGATGCGATGACGATTTTTTCCCGACTAAGCGACATCATAAACGCCAATTTGAACGCCTTGCTGGAGCGCGCCGAAGACCCGGCGAAGCTCATCCGCCTGGTGATTCAGGAGATGGAGGATACGCTGGTGGAGGTACGCTCCGCGGCGGTGCGGGTGATCGCCGAACGCAAGGAACTCGAACGCCGGATCGCAGTTTTGAGCCGCGAGCGTGACGAATGGGCCCGCAAGGCGGAGTTTGCCTTGACAAGGGACCGTGAGGACCTGGCCCGCGGCGCTTTATTGGCCAAGGCCCAGGTGGTGCGCAGCCTGGACGAGGCGCAGTTGCATCTGGGCCATATCGTGCAGGGCCTGGAAGCGCAGAATGCCGACCTTGCGAAGCTGCAGGCCAAGCTCGCGGATGCCAAAACCCGCGAGAAAATCCTGATCAACCGGCGCAACACCGCCACCGCGCAGTTGAAACTGCGTGGCCGGCTGCATGATGGCCGGGTCGCCGACGCCTTCCTGAAGTTCGAGAAGGTCGAGCAGGCGCTGGATGAGATGGAGGGCCGGGTGGAAGCCTATGATCTTGGACAGGCCAGGACCCTGGCGGATGAATTTGCCGATCTGGAAGCCGACCAAGCGGTGAAAGACGAGCTGGAGGCCTTGAAGGCCAAGGTCAAACCCAACAAAACGGAGAATTGATCATGCTGCCCTTTCCGCATCTGCTGTTCTTCATGCCGATTTCGGTGCTTGCCCTGCTATGCGTCATTACCGTCGCGGTGAACGGCCTCGCCAGCTATGCGCCCTATGCGCCAGGCGCCCTTCGGCCGAAACCAGCCGCGTCTAGGCCAGCCGCGCCTGGGCCGGCCGCTTCGCCCAGCGCGGAAATCATCTATTTCAGGCCGCGTAAATCCCAGTTACGTTCCACGCTTGACACCGGGGTTCGGCAGCCGGCCATGCGCCACTAGGCGCCTCGCCGCCCATGGAGGATGGAATGTTCGACGACCTGACCGCAGTGCTGATTGTCTTCACCGGAGTCGCCGGTCTAGTCGTGCTGCGCTATCTCAAATTCAAGTCGCAGACGGCTGGCCAGATGAGTGCGCAGGAGGTCCATGCG
>JAMFRY010000220.1 GCA_026225015.1 Alphaproteobacteria bacterium | reverse complement strand
CCAGGTTTTACTTATCCAAGCAGCTCTTCAAGAACAGATAGATAAAGCCGCTGATATGATCGGTGGCGGTATCGACATCCCATCCCCGCCGATACAACTTTTGGGCCGTGCTCCCACGGAAGTCGAACTAGCACAGGTTATAACTTATGCTGCCTTAGTGGCTTTACCAGCACAGATTACGATGGGGCCGGAGACCGTAGATATTCGTTATGATACAGGAGCCAACAGAGGGACAGCCAGCCTTGGCGGGGCAATCTTAAAGACCCCTGCCATTTATCTTTGTTATCTGCACCCAATGGCTTAGCCTGTTTTCCTGTTCGTCGCCCAAAAGCCGACTTTACGCTCTCGGCCATTCCAAGCCATTTACATCACCTCCACATTCGTGCGCGGGGTTCACGGGATTAGGCGGCGCCCATGGCTTAGATTTCAGAAGTCTTTTTGGTTCTTTTTCTTCAGAAAAAGAACTGCTTGCTTATTGTAAGTGAAACTCGCCTTCGATCTGCAGCGGGATTTCGTCGCTGATGAGGGATGTGTAGGCGCCCATGCCGAATTCGGAACGTTTGACCGTCGCAGATCCGTTGAAGCCGGCGACATAGGCGTTGGTCATCGGTACGTTGCCGGCCTGGTTGAAGCTCACTTTCAGAACGATTGGTTCCGTCACCCCATGCAGCGTGAGCTTGCCGTCCACATTGGCGGTGGTTTTGCCGGTGCGCAGAATCCGGGTGGAGACGAAAGTTGCGGCGGGATATTTCGCGACATCAAAAAATGTATCGCTTTTCAGAACCTTGTCCAATGCCGGGTTAAGCGTGCCGAGGCTCGCCATATCCACGCTTGCAGTGAGCGTCGATAGCGGCGGATCGAGCGGCTGCAGGGTCAACGTGGCGTTCACGTTGGAGAATTGCCCGATATAGGTGGAATATCCCAGATGGTTCACCGACCAGGTGATTTTCCCGTGCGCCGGGTCAAGCTTGTAGATGCCCGCTTTCACCGCCGCCGGATCGGTGGTTGCAGCCGGCGAGCCTATGCCGGTCGCCGCGCTGGCCGGCAGGGCCAAGGCGACGAAAACCAAAGCGGCAAATCTGGCGCTTCGCATCGCGTTCACTTTGCCTTGGCTTCGCGCCGGCGGCGGGTGAGGATGAACTCGGTATAGCCGTTCGGCTGCGTGCGCCCCTTGAACACCAGATCGACGGCGCCAAGAAACGCCGGCCCGTCATAGCCCGGCGCCATCGGGGTATAGGCGGGATCGCCCTCGTTCTGCTTATCCACCACCAGCGCCATGCGCTTCAATGTCTCCAGCACCTGTGCCTCGGTGGCGATGCCGTGATGCAGCCAGTTGGCGATATGCTGCGAGGAGATGCGCAAGGTCGCGCGGTCTTCCATCAGCCCCACATCATGAATATCCGGCACTTTCGAGCAGCCGACGCCCTGATTCACCCAGCGCACCACATAGCCCAGAATACCCTGCGCGTTATTGTCCAGCTCCTGCTGCACCTCTTCGGGCACCCAGTTCGGCCGGTCCGCCACCGGCAAGGTGAGCAGCGCATCCAGTGAGCCGGGGGCACGCGATTTCAACTCATTCTGGCGCGCGAACACATCCACCTGATGGTAATGCGTCGCATGCAGTGTCGCCGCGGTGGGCGAGGGAACCCAGGCGGTATTGGCGCCAGCTTTCGGATGGGCGATCTTTTGCTCCAGCATCGCCGCCATCTGGTCCGGCGCCGCCCACATGCCCTTGCCGATCTGCGCCTTGCCTTGCAACCCGGTTTCCAGGCCGAAATCCACGTTGCGGTCCTCGTAGGATTTGATCCAGGGGGTGTTTTTGATCTCGGCCTTGCGGATCACCGGCCCGGCTTCGATTGAGGTGTGAATTTCATCCCCGGTGCGGTCTAAAAACCCGGTATTGATGAACACCACGCGGTTTTTTGCCGCATGAATACAGGCTTTCAGATTGGCGCTGGTCCGGCGCTCCTCATCCATGATGCCCATTTTCAGCGTGTATGGGGCAAGGTTCAAAAGCTTTTCTACTCCGCCGAAGAGTTCATTCGCAAAACCCACCTCCTCCGGCCCGTGCAGCTTTGGCTTCACGATATAAACCGAGCCGGCGTGCGAATTTTTGATCCGCCCCTCGCTCTGCAGATCATGGGTGGCAATCAGCGAGGTGATCACCGCATCCAGAATCGTTTCGGGAATTTCATTGCGCTCCGCATCAAGTATCGCATCGGTGAGCATGTGGTGGCCGACATTGCGCACCAGCATCAGCGAGCGGCCCGGCAAAGCGAAGCCGCTGCCGTCGGGTGCGGTATATTCCCGGTCCGGATTGAGCTTGCGGAGCAGCGTTTTGCCGGCCTTTTCCAGCGGCGCTTCCAGCGTGCCGTTCATCAGGCCGAGCCAGTTGCGATACACCTCCACCTTGTCCTCCGCATCCACCGCGGCGACGCTGTCTTCGCAATCCATGATGGTGCTGATCGCGGATTCCAGAATTACATCGGCAATGCCGGCGGGATCGTCCTTGGCCGTAGGGCTGTTCGAATTGATGACGATTTCGATATGCAGGTTGTGGTTCTTCAGCAGAATCAGCGAAGGCGAAGCGGCATCGCCGGTATAGCCCGCGAATTTCTGTTCGTCTTTGAGCCGGGACTCTCCGCCGGGAAGCTGCACCACGAGTTTGCCGTCCTGCACCGCAAAGCCGGTGGCCTGCGCATAGCTGCCAGCCAAAAGCGGCGCGCTGGCATCGAGGAAGGCTTTCGTTTTTGCGATCACCTTGGCCGCCCGGACCTTGTTGAAGCCGGGGCCTTTGGCGGCGCCGTCGGTCTCCGGGATGGCGTCGGTGCCGTACAGGGCGTCGTACAGGCTGCCCCAGCGCGCATTGGCGGCGTTCAGCGCGTAGCGGGCGTTCATCACCGGCACCACCAGCTGCGGGCCGGCAATAACCGCAATCTCGTCATCCACTCTATCGGTCGCCACGCTAAACGGCGCCGGGTCCGCCACCAAATAGCCGATTTCACGCAGGAAGGCCTGGTACCTGGCGCTATCATGCGCCTGTCCCTTATGGTGCAGGTGCCAGGAATCGATCCTGCTTTGCAGCGCATCGCGCTTTTCCAGCAATGCCCGGTTGCGCGGGGCAAAATCCGCCAGCAGCGCGCCGAAACCGCTCCAGAACGCGTCCGCCGCAAGCCCGGTGCCCGGCAGCGCCTCCTTGACCACGAAATCATACAGCACGGTTGCGATGCTCAAACCGCCAGCCTCGGTCCTGGTTTCGGCCATCCTTCTGCTCCTATAATTCCCTTGCGCTTAGTTGCATGAAGGCGGCCGGTTTAGGCAAGAGGGTTTGCCCAGCCACCGGGCGCGGGCCGTAACCCTCCAAGCCCGGCCGGCCGCCAACGGACCCCCTTGCGGCGCCGGTCCTTTTACGCCATGTGATAGAACCGAGGGTCTAAAAAGCATCGCGTTGCCGCCCATTAAAGGTCTGGCAACCTGCCTAGCCCCTGAATACCAACCCGGCGGCCGGCGTTTTCGCTACCATGGCGTTTTCGCTTAAGTGCCGGGGCCAACAACTTAAGGCGCCGGCGTAACCGGCCCGCGAGATCAAGGACCGATGACCGCTCCGCCGGCTGAATTTTTAGAACAGAATCACGGCATGGCGCGGCTGATGTCCCACCAAACCCTTCTCACACCTATTTTTTGCAGCCCCGCCGCCGCGTTTGAGACGCAGCAACTGCGCGCGGGCGCCGCATTCCGGAGTTCCCTGTTTAATGACAAAAAAGATACTAATCGACGCCAGCCACGCGGAAGAGACGCGTGTGGTGGTGCTGGATGGCAACCGGCTTGAGGATTTCGACGTTGAAACCGCGACCCGCAGGCAGATCAAAGGCAATATCTACCTCGCCAAGGTAATCCGGGTCGAACCCAGCCTGCAGGCGGCATTTGTCGAATATGGCGGCAATCGCCATGGTTTCCTCGCCTTTGGGGAGATTCACCCCGATTATTACCAAATTCCTGTCGCCGACCGGCAGCGCCTGCTGGCCCTGCAGGCCGAGGCCGCGGAGGAAGAATTCGAAGCCGAGGATGGTGACGGCCAAAGCGCGGACATCCAAAGCGCAGAAGGGGGTGCGCCCGCGCTGGATAGCAGGGCCGACGCCATCGCGCCGGAGCCGGAACTGGTTGAAGGTTCGCTGGAGCGCGATGCTGGTCCGCAAACCGAGCGGCAATCCGGCGCTGCGCAGCCGCTGGAGATTACCTCGATTGATATCGTCTCCGCCCCGCCGCCGGAAGGCGATGAGGAAGCCGAGCCAGACGCTTCCCGGGCGGAACCCGCGCCGGATGTCTCCTCCATCGTCCCGTCGGCGGAGATTGAGCGCTCCGAGCCGGCAATGGCAGCGCCCGAACCGGCCGAAATCGTGCCGGATGCCGCCTCCCTGTTTCCATCCGCGGAATTTGGCCCCGACCAGCAAGACAGCCTTGAGCCGGCCGAACCACGGGCGGAAGGCCATGAAGTTGAAGGCGGTGAACTAGAAGGCGGTGAAGTAGAAGGCGGGGCGGAGGAGGATCAGGAACCCAACGGCGAATATGTGCCGCCGCAGCCGCCGCCGGAAAACCTCGGCGGCGACGGCGACGATGCCGCCGAAGCCCGTGAGCGCCGGCAGCGCCAGCGCATATTGCGCAATTACAAAATCCAGGATGTCATCCATCGCCGCCAGATCATGCTGATCCAGGTGGTGAAGGAGGAACGCGGCAATAAGGGCGCTGCGCTCACCACCTATCTCTCGCTTGCCGGCCGGTTTTCGGTGCTGATGCCCAACTCGCCGACGGGCGGCGGCGTTTCCCGCAAAATCACCTCGGCCGCCGACCGCAAGCGCCTGAAGGAAGCCGTAGCGGAGCTGGATGTTCCGCAAGGCATGGGGCTGATCGTGCGCACCGCCGGCGCCAACCGGCCGAAGCCGGAAATCAAGCGCGACTGCGAATATCTGCTCCGGCTATGGGACGATATTCGCGAGCGCACGCTGCAATCGGTTGCCCCGGCATTGATCTATGAGGAAGCCAGCCTGATCAAGCGCACCATCCGCGATGTTTATACGCGCGACGTTGACGATGTTCTGGTCGATGGCGAGGATGGCTTCCGCGCCGCCCGCGACTTCATGCGCATGCTGATGCCGACCCACACCAAGAAGGTCCAGCTCTGGGCCGAGGGCCAGCCGCTTTTCGCCAAATACCAGGTGGAAGCGCAGTTGGACGCGATGCTGAACCCGATCGTGCAGCTGCGTTCGGGCGGCTACATCGTCATCAACCAAACCGAGGCGCTGGTCGCCATCGACGTCAATTCCGGCCGCTCGACGCGCGAGCGCAATATCGAAGACACCGCCGTGCGCACCAATATGGAAGCCGCCGAAGAGGTTGCCCGGCAGTTGCGCATGCGAGACCTGGCGGGGCTCATCGTTATCGACTTCATCGATATGGAGAGCCGCAAGAACAACGCGATGGTCGAGCGCAAGCTGAAGGATGCGCTCAAGAACGACCGTGCCCGTATTCAGATTGGTTCGATCAGCCATTTCGGGCTGATGGAAATGAGCCGGCAGCGCCTGCGGCCGTCTTTGACCGAGGCTTCGCTGATTACCTGCCCGCATTGCGCCGGGATGGGCCATGTCCGCTCGCCGGAGAGTGCGGCATTGCATATTTTGCGGGCGATCGAGGATGAGGGCGGCAAATTCCGCGCCGCCGAAATCTCCGTCACCTTGCCGCCGGATGTCGCGCTGTATTTGTTCAACCACAAGCGCGACCGGCTTTCCGCCATCGAAACACGTTATGCCATGCGCGTGATTTTCAGCGGCGATACCAGCCTCACCGCGGCGAATTTCCGGATCGAAAAAACCAAGTCGCAAACGGGGCCGTTACCCGAGCCAAGGCCGGCCGCTTCCCTTCCGGCGCCGGTAACCAGCCAAAGCCGTATCGCGCCGCCGCCTGCGGCCGCGCCCCTGCCTGCTGCACCGCTGCCTGCCGCATCCAAGTCTATCGCTCCTGGGCCGGCCGCGCGGCGCTTCGCCGAATCCGAGGATGATGACGAAGCTGCCGATTCCGCCGAAGTGCCGCCTGCCGGCGAAACGGCTGAGGAAGGTGAGCACCGCCGCCGCCGCCGTCGCCGTCGCCGTGGCCGTAGAACCGAATCCGGCGCCGCTCCACAGTCAAGTGAGGCGCAACCGGAGCTGGAGAGCGGCGAGCCGGCAGCAAAATATAATGGTCACGCGCCCGCCGAACCGGAATCGGTGCAGGAGGATCTGCCATCCGAAATGGATTTCATCCTTGCCGCTGAACTTGGCGATCCTTCGGAATTCGACGTAGCCGACGAGATCTTATCCGAGCCCGGCGCGGGCACGGCGGTTCTGACGGAAGCGGAAGAAAAACCGGCGCGCCGGCGCCGTTCAAGGGGCGGCCGCCGCCGTGCAGGCACAGCCGCTTCACCTGCCGAAGAAGGCGGCGCGGCTGGCCCGCGGACAAGTGAGCATCAGCCGGATGACGCCAAATCGGAGATTGTCTATGCCGATATCGCCGATATCTTCGAGGCTGCCGAACGGGCCGAGGAAGCGAAGCGCGTTAAAACCCACCTGATCGTAGCACCGGAACCCGAGCCGGAATTGCCCGGCCAAATTCTTTTGCATGGCGCCGAATTGAAACCGGTCTCCCACGCCGTTTTCGAACCCGCAGCGGCGCCGGAAGCTGCCACGCCTGGGCCGGCCACGCCTGGGCCGGCGGCAGCTGATCCGGCTATCCCGGAGGCGCTGGTCAAGCCAATCGTAATCGGCGCCACCGAAGCGCCGGTGGATAAAAAGCGCGGCTGGTGGCGGCGCTAAATTGCTGGCAGGCCTGCAAAAAAGCGATTCCACTTGAAAACATTCCAAATCTAACCCAAAAATTATGGCGCGGCCCATTGCCGCTTTGAAGGGAACCGGACTTCCATGGCTTACAACCCAAACAGCAACTCGTACCGCACGGCCGGCCTGAGCGGCTATGCCGCGACAGGCGCCGCGGCGCTCGACCAGGGGCTGCGCGCCTATATGCTCCGCGTCTATAACTGGATGGCCTCGGGCCTCGTGCTCACCGGCCTGGTTGCCTATGCCATCTCGCATACTTCGCTGATGAATGCCTTCTACCCGCTGGTGCAGACCGCCGATGGCAGCTGGATGGTTCATCCCACCATCCTGGCCTATGCGGCGATCTTCTCGCCCATGGTCTTCGTGATGGTGCTCAGCTTTGGTGTAAACAAGCTCTCCACGCAGGCCGCGCAGGCCTTGTTCTGGGCGTTCTGCGCCTGCATGGGCGCCAGCCTGACCAGCATCTTCGTGGTCTATACCCAAACTTCGATCTCGGAAGTGTTCTTCGTCACCGCCGGGGCCTTCGCCGGCACCAGCCTGTACGGCTATACCGCCAAGGCTGACCTGACGAAGTTCGGCAGCTTCCTGATCATGGGTCTGATTGGCATCCTGCTCGCCATGCTGGTGAATATTTTTCTACATTCTCCGGCGATCAATTTCGCCATCAGTGTGCTCGGCGTGCTGATCTTCACCGGGCTCACGGCCTACGACACGCAGCGCATCAAGGTCAGCTATCTACAATTCGGCGGCTCCTATGGCGCCACCATGGCCAATAAGCGCAGCGTGTATGACGCGCTGACCCTGTATTTGAACTTCATCAACCTGTTCATGTTTCTTCTCCAACTCTTCGGCCAACGCAACAACCGCTAGAAAAATCCGCTGTGGCGGCCGTATGAGGCGTCTGTCTGCGCTTCCGGTGCTCACGTACAAGCGTACGCTGCGCTCCGGTTCTCGACAGCCGCCCCATACGACTCACCACAGCGAATTTTTCGGTCTGTGGCAGATAAGATAAGTCTGGCTAACGTAAATTCGGCGACATCAGCCGCTCCTCGGCCACATCCAGCGCTGTTTCGATTGCGCTGCGGGAGATCAGGCGCATCAGGCCGCGGGGGCGTTTGGCCTTGAGCCAGAGCGGTTTTGCCTTGTCGCCGCCAAGCTCCTTCACCACCAGATCGACATCGCCAAAGCCGTCGATGAGCCCCAGGGTTTTGGCCCGCTCGCCCAGCATATAGCCGCCGTCGAACACCGCATCCTCCGGCCCCAGCCGCGCACCGCGCCGCTCCCGCACCCAGGATTTGAACATCCCGTGCGCTTCCTCAAGCAGGTCCTTGGTGAAGGTCACATCCTGCGGGCGCAACGGCGAAAACATCTCCATCCGCGCCTTGTTTTCTCCCGCCGTGAACAGCCGCCGCTCGATCCCCCAGCGCTCGATCAGTCTGTCCAGCCCAAAACCGCCGGTGATTACGCCGATCGAACCGACAATGGAGAGCCGGTTGGCGCGAATGTCATCGGCAGCGCAGGCCAGCCAGTAGCCGCCGGATGCGCCGGCATCGCCGATCACCGCGGTCACCTTAACCTTGGTCTCTTCGGCCCGCCTGCGGATCAACTGGCCGATCAGATCAGACTGCGTCGCCGATCCGCCTGGGCTGTCAATCGCCAGAACCAGATGCCCGGTCTTTTTGGCCAGCGAAAAACCCCGCTCGATCGGCGAGGAACAGGAATCCAGATTGATGGATCCCATCCTTGCAGCGATGACGCCGCGCAGCGCCACGACCGGTATTTTTGTGTGTCCCCAGGGAAAAATGCTCATGCCCTAAAGATATGGGCTGCGAGCGAAATAATGCCAGACTGCTCAATCATCCCCAGCCGCGAACGCCCGATTATGTTCGTTTTCCACCATGTAGTCGCGGGTCAGCGGCAGGGTGTTCCGATCGCGGGTCAGTTGAATCTGGAAGTTTATATGATCGCCCACCCGGAAGGAGAGTTCGGAGATCGAGAGATAGAATTCGAACATCCGGCAAAAGCGCTCATCGTATAGAGCACTGATGGCGTCCCGGTTGGCGGCGAAGCGAAACCGCCAATGCGCAATGGTTTTCGCATAATGCAGCCGCAATATTTCAATATCCGTCGTGATCAGGCCGGATTTTTCAAGCGGGCAGAGGACTTCGGAAAGCGCCGGAGAATAGCCGCCCGGGAAAATATATTTGGAAATCCACTGATTGGTGGCCGATGGTCCTTCCAGCCGGCCGATCGAATGAAGCACCGCCACGCCATCGGGCTTCAGGCTGCGTTTGATAACCAGGAAAAATTCCTCGTAATTCGGAACGCCCACATGCTCGAACATGCCGACGGAGACGATCCGATCGAATTGCTGGTTCAGATTCCGGTAGTCCATCAGCTCAAAACTCACCCGGTCATCCAGCCCCGCTTCGCTCGCGCGTTCCCGCGCCGCGTGCAGTTGTTCCTCCGAAAGCGTGATCCCGGTCACTTCGGCGCCGTAATCACGGGCCAGGGTCAAGGCCATTCCGCCCCAGCCGGAGCCGATATCCAGCACGCGCAAACCCGGCCGGTCCAGGTTCAGCTTGGCGGCGATATGGCGCTTCTTGGCGGCCTGCGCCTCCTCCAGCGTTTCATCGCCGCGCGGAAAATAGGCGCAGGAATATTGCCGGTCACGGTCCAGGAACAGCGAATAGAGCCGGCCATTCAGATCGTAATGATGCGCCACATTCCGGCGCGAGCGCTGGGCGCCGTTGGCCTGTAAAATCGGCCGCAGCGCCTGATGCAGCCTGGTATGCCAGCGCAGCACCGGCACATCGTTCCACCATCTGCTCACGTTCATCATGATCAGCTGCAGCACCTCATGCATGCTGCAATCCACCGCAACGATACCGCCATCCATATAGGCTTCGCCAAACGCCAGCGCCGGGTTCAAAGCCAGCGCCCGCAACGCCGCGTCATCCTTGATTTCCAGCGTGGCCTGGGGCTCGCCGCCATCGCCGTAAACCGTTCTCGATCCGTCCGGCCAGGCCAACGTTAACCTACCGACTCGAATACCGGTTGAAAGAGTGGCTTCCACGAGTTTTTTGAAGGCCCAGTTCAAATCCCACCCTCCGGCTGCGGATTAAGCCGTATTTAGTTAGGGTTGGTCAATCCAAATAAAAGGGCTGCGGACCAAGGCTTCAGGCATGCGGGACCACAACCTTGAGGTGAGCGCCGCTATCATGAAGTTATTCTAGTCTACCGTGCGGCCTCGCTTGGTCACTCGCCTGCCCAGGCCGGTTTGCGCGCTCGCAAAGTCGACGCAAAACCGGGTCCGAAACGGTAAAGTAACCGTTTTCGGACCCGGATCGATGGGGTTAGCTTTCTCGAGAGGGAACGCGCCTAGGCTGCTTCGTCTTCCTCGCCGAAGAGCGGTCCCAGTTCGGGGGCTTCGTCCGGCGCGGCGGTGACGGCCTCGCCGCGTTCCTGTTTCGCGGCTTCTTCGGCGCTGCGAGCCACGTTCACCTTCACGTCGATCGCGACTTCCGGGTGCAGCGCCACGCGCACCTTGGAAACACCCAGGGCCTTGATCGGGTGCTCCAGCAACACCTGGCTGCGTTCGATCGAAAGGCCCGCGGCGGTCGCGGCTTCCGCGATGTCACGCCCGCTCACCGAGCCGAACAGGCTGCCGGAATCGCCAGCCTGGCGGATCAGCACCACGGTCAAGCCGGATACGCGTTCGGCGACGCGCTCGGCCTCCTCGCGCCGCTTCAGGTTCTGCGCCTCAAGCTGTATGCGTTCGCGCTCGAAGCGTTCGCGGTTCGCCTTGGTGGCGCGCACGGCTTTGGCTTGCGGCAGCAGGAAGTTGCGAGCGTAGCCCGGCTTCACTTTGACGACTTCGCCCATCTGGCCGAGTTTCTCGACCCGCTGCAGCAGGATCAGTTCTACGTTTGCCATTTCGCGGCCCCTTTAACTTAACACGTAAGGCAGCAGCGCGAGGAAGCGGGCGCGCTTGATCGCCTTCGCCAGCTCGCGCTGCTTTTTGCCGGAAACTGCGGTGATGCGCGACGGCACGATCTTGCCGCGCTCTGAGAGGAAGCGCGAGAGCAGCCGCACATCCTTATAGTCGATCACCGGCGCATCGGGGCCGGAGAAGGGGCAGGATTTCTTGCGGCGGAAAAACGGTTTGCGCGCGCCGACAGAGGGGCGGCGGCCGGCAGGGTTCAGATCGGAACTGTCGGACATCAGATATCCTCCTCTTCGACGGCGAATTCATCATTGCCGGGGCGGAACTCGTCGCGCGCCCGGAATTCCTCGCGTTCGTCATAGCCGCGCTTGCGGCCGGTTTCGAAGCGTCCGGCCGGTTTCGGTCCGCGGAAGCTGCGTTCACGGTCATCGGACTTCCGCGACAGGATCACTGAGGGTTCTTCGGAGATTTCTTCGACCCGCACGGTCATGAAGCGCAGCACGTCTTCATGCAGGGTGAATTGGCGTTCCATTTCCAGCACGGCCGGCGGCGCAGCGTCGAGGCCGAGCAGGATGTAATGCCCCTTGCGGTTTTTCTTGATGCGGTAGGCCAGATTGCGCAGGCCCCAATATTCGCGCTTTTTCACCGCGCCGCCATCGGCTTCGATCTGGGCGGTGGCCGCATCGGCGACGGCATCGGCCTGCGCCTGCGTGATTTCGCTCCGTGCGATCAGCACGGTTTCATATAACGGCATGTGTCACTCCTCCCTTTGGTTGATGTCAGCTCCGGCCCAGGTTTGGGGCGCATCCCAAGATCGGGACGAGCATAGCCGGGCAAGATGCCACTTGACCCGGCAGGGGAGGCGAGCCTTTGGCATCGCCCGGTGTAATTGTAAAGAGGCTGGCTTGCCTGGCTAATGCCGCAGACCGCCGAAAAACCCGCCGCCGCCGTGACCGCCGCCCCCACCATGACCGCCGCCGGACCCGTCGGCAGCACCGTGAAAGCCGCCGCCCTGCCCATGGCCGCCAACAGGGCCGCCGCCATGTTCGCCGTCATGCCCGCCGCCATGCCCGCCGCCATGCCCGCCCGGACGCCAACGGCCGCCATACCAGCCATAACCGCCGCCAACCGCCACCGGCTCGCCATAATACCCGCCATAACCACTATAATAAGGCGATCCGGCATAATACCCCCCGGCAGGCCTGCCGTAATAATCCGGCCCAACCACGCAACCAGCCAAGCCCGAACCGGCCGCGCCCAACAACATTGTTTCTGTCAGAATGCGGCGGAACGGCTTTGCCCATGCTTTAATATTCATCTTCAGCTTCCAAAATTGCAGGAGATTTTACCCGACATGGGCATCCCCTACCCGAACGGCGCAGCGCATTTCGGCAGTCTAGCCATGCGCAAGGCTCATATACCTTGAGAATGCGGCGGTTTTACGGATTCAAGACAAGCTTGGCGTTGATGATATCCGGCTCCTGCGGATCGCGCTGGAGTAAAAATCCCAGGCGGCGGATGAAGCCGAGCATGGGCGCATTATCGGCGAGGATCTGGCCGTCGATCTGCTTCACCCCCTGGCTTTTTCCCCAGTCGATGATGGCCTGCATCAATCTTGTGGCTACGCCCTTGCCCTTGGCGCACGGGTCGACCAGCACCGCGAATTCGGCCTGCGCGCCTTCGGAATCATTGCGCGCCAGCCGCGCGACGCCGGCAGTCTCGCCATTTTCCCGCACCGCGATGAAGGCCATTTCGCGGCCGTAATCCACGTCGGTCAGGCGGGCGATCTCCTCCGGCGGCAGGCTGCCCCTGGCGGAGAAGAATCGGTAGCGCAGATCCTCCGGCGAAATCCGCGCGATAAAGGCGCCGTGGGCATCCGCATCTTCCGGCCGGATCGGGCGCAAGCTGAAGGTCTCCCCCTTTGCCTCATAGGATCTGATGAGTTCCGATGGGTACGGAGAGATGATGAGCGCTGGGCGCTTGGTGCCGGTCGGGCGGAGAAAAATACGGCCGCTGGTGGCGATGACGCCTTGCTCATTGGCGAAAAGCGGATCGAAATCGAGGAGAAAAAAATCGGGAATGTCGATGACCATCTGGCTGACGCGCACCAGAGCGGCGGCAAGCGCTGCCTGATCCGCCGCCGGGTTGCCGCGATGCGCCTGCAGCATGGCGGCGGCGGGGGAGCGGGCGATGAGCGCATAAGCGAGCGGCAAATTCAGTGGCGGCAGTTCCACGGCCAGGGCGGAAATGTCATCCGGATCGCCACCGCCGGGGCCAAAGCCGATCACCGGCCCCAGAATCGCATCATCGGCGACGCGAATGCGCAATTGCCGGCCGCGCGGCGCCTGGCGCTGCACCAGGAAACTGGCCGCCTGCAGCTCCACGCCCTGGCTCTCCATGCGCGCCGAGATTGCGCGCGCGGCCTCGTACACCGCCCTTCCATCCGGCAGATCCAGCGCGATCGAACCGGCGATGCGATTGGTGGGCATGCTGGGATGCCAGAGTTTTACCACGACCGGAAAGCCGAGATCGCCGGCGATGGTGGCGGCTTCCTCCGGCGTTGCCGCATGGCCGCCGGCGATGACCGGGATATGGTACGCGGCGGCCACGGCCAAAGCTTCATCCTGCACCAACATTTCCCGCCCGGCGGTGCGGGCTTTATCGATGGCGGCGCGGGCGGCGGCGCTGTCGGGCGGGATTTGCAGCACTTTGGAGGCAGGGAGTTCGCGGGCGGCGGCGCGATTGGCGCGGTTGCGGATGAGATGCGCAAATCCGTCGATCGCGGCCTCCGGCGTGTCGAAACAGGCCAGCCCCGCCTGGGTCAAACGCCGCCGCTGCGCACCGCCACTGGCCTCGCCCAGCACCGCGATGAGCAGCGGGATTTTAACGGTTTTGGCGCAGGCGATCAGCGCCGCCATGACGGTGTCGTCACCTAAGTCCTCCGGCGTGTGAACCACCAGAATACCGCCAATCTCCGGCGCCGCGGAAAGCAGCGCCGCGATTTCCGCAAGTTTGGTGGGGTGATGACGCGGGGTAAAGATGGGACCCGATTCAGGCGGCTCCGGCCCCAGCAATGTCGCCAAAATCTGCCTGGTTGCTGGCCCGAGCTGGCTGAGCGCAATGCCGCGCGCCAGCGCCGCATCTCCGGCAAGGCGGCCGGCGGCATGGGAATTGGCCAGGATGCTCAAGCTCGGGCCGCGCGCCGGCCTCACCCGCGTCAGGGTTTCCGCCGCGGCCAGAAACTCGCCGAAGGTTTCGGTCAGCAGCACGCCGGCGCGGGCAAACGCCGCCATTGCCGCCGCCCGCGAATTGCCGGCCGGATCGCGCAACCTCGCACCGGGGACGAGCGCCACGACAGGCCGCAGCCGCGCCGCCACACGGGCGGCCGAGAGAAACATTCTGGCATCGCGAAGGCGGTCGATTTCGATCAGGATCGCCTTGGTGGCGGGGTCACGCGAGATATGATCGAGCACCAGCGCAAAACCGATATCGGCGTTGCCGCCAATCCCGACTACCCGGCTGAACCCGATACCGTTGGGCACCGCCCAGTCGATGATCGTTTGCGCAAGCGAGGCCGATTGCGCGATCAGCGCCACGCCGCCCGGCGCCGGCGACAAAGGCAGCAATGAGGCGTTGAGGCCGGAACCCGGCAGCATGATGCCGAAGGAATGTGGTCCGAGTACGCGGATGCCGGCGGCTCTGGCGATGTCATGCAAACCGGGGACGGGAGCCAGCACGATGGCGCCCTTGGCGCCGTTGCGCGCGTGCTGGGCAAGGGCGGCTTCGACCTGCGGCGGGTCATCGGCGAGGATGGCGAGATCGGCATTCAGCTCCGGCGCGGCATCGGTGCCGACGCGGCCGCTGAAATTTCCGGATCGGATATGGCTGAGCAGGGTCTGGCCAAGCGTCGTTGCGGTGCCGCTCAAGCTAAGCGAGCCTGGCAGAAGCATGCGCTCCGGACTGAAGCGATTGGACAAGGTCATGCGCGGTCTTCCGGTTCAGCCAGTCTGGTTCAGCCAGTCTGGTTCAGCCACTCTGGCTTGTAACCTAAAAGGCGAAGCGCGGGGAGTAACAATTCAAGATCGTAGGGCGGGAAACGTCCGAGTTTAATTGCCCGGAGAATGGCGGGCGTTGCGCGCCCTACGACCGGCTATTGCTTCGCTGGGCAATGCGTGCTGGAACTGCCGCACAGCGTTGCGAGTTCCGACGCGCTGGACGCAGGCGTGCCCTGCCTGGCCTGTGATCCTTTGGCGGACAGGCTTTCTTGGACTGGAACTGAGCTATTTTCGGAAACGCTGCTGTAACAGAACCCGCTTTTAGGGGGATGGTCTATGCTGAAAATTCTGGGCGAGCCTCGGGCCGTTTGGCCGGGTTGCAGAAATCGATGAGCGAACCGCTAAGTGCGCGCGAACCGGCCCTGCACGCCATGCTCCGCTCCGAGACGGCGGCCGCCCATTCGCGGCTGGAATCCGTGCTGGCCTTGCTTGATCCGCCGCTGACGCGCGAGCGGTTCCTGACCGTCCTGCAAGGCTTCTGGGGGTTTCATCGCGTCTGGGAGCCATTGCTGGCGGAGCGGCGGGAACTGGCGGCGCTGCTGACCGGGCGGAGCAAGCTGGCCATTCTGGAGCATGATCTTGAGGCGCTTGGCATGACTCGGGCCGGGATCGAAGCCCTGCCGCTTTGCCTTGAGGCAAGCAGGCTTGGCGGCTCGGCCATGCGGATGCTGGGCGGGGTTTATGTGCTGGAAGGCTCGACGCTGGGCGGCCAGGTGATCGGCAAGGCGCTGCAAGGTGCTGCATGGGTGCCCGAAAACGGCTTGCAGTATTTCAATCCTTACGGGGCGCGCACCGGCGCGATGTGGCGGACGTTACGCGCAGCGCTGGATACAGCCTCCGCGCCGGCGGCGGATGAAGAGATCATCTCCGGCGCGCAGGATAGCTTTGCGCTGTTGCAGGACTGGCTCGGCGGCAGGCTCTCCAAGTGACGGACCTGCCGGCGGATCTGGACCTGGATCTTTGCGCCCAGGAGCCGATTCGCGTCCCCGGCCATATTCAGCCGCATGGCGCGCTGCTGGTGCTGCATCCGGAAAGCCTGGCCATGTTGCAGGCCAGCACCAATCTTGCCGAATTTACCGGCATCGATTTTGACCCCGGATCGATTGGCTGGGCAGAATCGCCCGCCGGCTCGGCTCTGGCGGCGTCGCTGCGCCCGTGGATAGAGAAAAACGATTCCGCCTTTTTTCGCACGGTGGAGATCACCGACCGGCCGGTGCAGGTCAGCGCCCATAAAGCGGCGCAAGGCATAGTGCTGGAATTCGAATTACCGCCTTTGAGCCCGAGCGATACGCTGCAGGCGCTGTTTCCCAGGCTGCGCCTGATCGTGGAACGTCTGGATCAGACCACGGACGTTCGCAGCTTAGGCGAACTCGCCGTGCAGGAGCTGCGCCGCCTGACCGGCTCTAACAGGGTAATATTCTACTCCTTCGATGCAGAAGGCTGCGGTACGGTGCTGGCGGAGGACCGCGACGAGAAGCTGCCCTCTTATCTGGACCTGCGTTTTCCGGCGACCGACATCCCGCCGCAGGCGCGCGACTTGTACGTGGCGAACCGGCTGCGCATGATCCCTGCCGCCAACTATACCGCCGTACCGATATTGCCGGCCCTGAGCCCAATAGATGGCAAGAAGCTGGATTTGAGCCTCACGGTTTTGCGCAGCGTCTCGCCGGTGCATCTGGAATATATGCGGAACATGGGAACGCTGAGTTCCATGTCGATCTCCATTCTGGTGGATAATGCGCTCTGGGGGCTCGTCTCCTGTCATGATGCCGAGCCGCGGAGCTTT
Organism: Alphaproteobacteria bacterium; assembly: GCA_026225015.1. Taxonomy (GTDB): domain Bacteria; phylum Pseudomonadota; class Alphaproteobacteria; order Acetobacterales; family Acetobacteraceae; genus Acidocella. The sequence continues at coordinate 5,885 of JAMFRY010000220.1, read as the reverse complement.
AACGCGGAGCTGCGCCACGCTTGCGATTTCATTGGTCAGATCGTTTCGCTGCAGATCGGCTCGCACGACCGGGCGGCGCGGGCCAGACACAGGATCGACCTGAAGCAAATTCAGGCCGAGCTGCTGTCGCAGATTTTGCTCAGCCCTAATCTTCAGGAAGCGCTGGCGGAAAATGGCGAGGCCTGGCTTGGGATGGTGGGTGCGCAAGGCGCTGCAGTGGTTGGCCCTGGACGGCTGAATACCTTTGGGCTCACCCCCACGCAATCGGAGCTGGAGGCGCTGGCCGTCTGGTTGCGCAGCCGAGACATTGCTACGATATTCACAACGGACTCGCTTTCCGCGCATTACAAGCAGGCGACTGCCTTCAGCGGTATTGCCAGCGGGCTGCTGGCGATTTCGATTTCGCAATTGCACTCAAACTATATCCTGTGGTTCCGCCAGGAGGTGGTGCGCACGGTAAAATGGGCGGGAGACCCAAACAAACAGGCAAGTGGTGGGCAGGACCAGCTGCATCCCAGAAAATCCTTTGCCTTGTGGGAGGAGCATGTGCGTATGCGCTCGCTTCCTTGGGGCGAGGTTGAAATTGAAACCGCCAAGCATTTCCGCCACGCGATCGTAAATCTGGTGTTGCGGCGCGCTGAGGAACGGGCGGCGCTCAGTGAACAGTTGCGGATCAGCAATCAGGAGTTGGAGGCCTTTTCCTATTCGGTATCGCATGATTTGCGGGCGCCGATCCGCCATATCGCGGGCTACGCCGAAATGCTGAAAGACAGCCTGGTCGATCTTGATGAGCAATCCGGGCATCATCTGCAATCGATTCGGGAGGCCACCCAAACCGCGGGGCAGTTGGTGGATGATCTGCTGAGATTCGCGCAGCTCAGCCGGACCAGCTTGTCGCGCAAGTGGCTGGACGTGGCGGCGATCGTCGAAGGGGTGCGGCATTCCATGGGATACGACCTGGCGGGACGCAATATCGAATGGTCAATCGGATCGCTGCCGCCCGCCTGGGCCGATGCCTCGATGCTGCGCCAAGTGTTTTCCAACATCATTGAAAATGCTGTGAAATACAGCAAGAACCGCAATCCTGCGAAAATCGGCATCGCGGCGGAGATCAAGGATGACGAGGTGGTGTATCAGGTCAGCGATAACGGCGTGGGATTCAACATGGCCTATGCCGGCAAGCTGTTTGGCGTGTTCCACCGGCTGCACCGGGCGGAGGATTTCTCCGGCACCGGAATCGGGCTTGCCTTGACCAAGCGAATTATCGAGCGCCACGGCGGAAAGGTATTCGCGTATGGCGAAGTGGATAGGGGAGCGACGATCGGGTTTAGCCTGGGAAAGCCCCAGGAGGGACAAGAACTTGCCTGATTTACGACCAATCCTTCTGGTGGAGGATGACCCGAAGGATCTGGAACTCACGATGGCCGCGCTGGCGAATTGCCGGCTCGCAAATGAAATCATCATCGCCCGCGACGGCGCCGAAGCGGTCGATTACCTGTTTGCGACCGGCGCCCATGATGGCCGAAATACCGGCGACCCCGCGGTGGTGCTGCTGGATTTGAAGCTGCCGAAACTGGACGGCATCGAGGTGCTGGAGCGGGTGAAGAATGACCCGACGCGGCGGCAGATTCCCATCGTGATGCTGACTTCCTCGCGCGAGGAGCGCGATCTCGTGCGCTCCTACGCGCTGGGGGCCAACGCCTTCGTGGTAAAGCCAGTGGATTTCAGCGCATTTTTTGAAGCGATCAAGGCGCTGGGGTTGTTCTGGGCGGCGATCAACGAAACGCCGCCAGGGGTCGCGGGACTCTGAAGGTCATGGCAATTTGACCTTGCCGTCTTCTCCCCGCTCGAGCGGGCAGGAAGCAATGATGCTGGATGCCTCCAACCTGCCGTAGAGATGCGGAAACAGCGCGTTGTTGCGTGAAATTTCCCAGCGGATATTGTGCCCGAGCAGCTTCAGATCAACCGCGACGATGAACAGTTCCGTTTGACCAGCAAAGTGTTTGGCCAGGGTCTCATCGAGCTGCGATGCGGTCGAGAGATGTATGTAGCCATCGCCAAGGTCCACCGGCGCGCCGGCGAAGCTGCCGGCTTGCAATGCGGCGAACTCGGAAGGTTTAAGAACTTTATAGGCAGTTTCTTGCATGTATCCAGACTCACTTGGTCTTGGCCGGCGATCGGATCAGCAGCACCAGCGGTAACGTGATTGCCGTGAACATGAACATCAGTTTGAAATCATCGCTATAGGCGATGATGGAACCCTGGCGGTTGATCTGCATGTCCAGCGCAGCGCCGCCGTTTGGCCGAAGCGGGTTCCAGAATTGCAAGGCAGCACCTCCCAAAGCCCGGTTGAACGGGGTGACGGCGCTGGCAATATCGGCGTGATTGATCTGCGTGTTCTCTTCCAGCATGGCGCTGGTGACAGAAATGCCGATGGCGCTGCCCATGGTGCGCAGCAGGCTGAACACGCCGGTGGCTTCGGTTCGCAAATCGCCCGGCAAGGTGGCGAAGGCGGTGGTGGTGATGGGCACGGTGATCAAGGTCACGCCGATGCCCTGGATGAAGCCGGTGCCGACGATGGCGGCGGCGGAAATGTCCGGGCTCCAATAGATCATTTTATATTGCACGTAGGCGGCGATGAGGAAGCCGGCGAGCATCAGGTTGCGGGCGCCGACGCGGTTCAGCAGCCGGCCGCAGAGAAACGCCGCGAGCATGGATCCCAAGCCGCGCGGCGCCAATACCAAGCCGGCGGTGGAGACAGGGAAGTTCATCAGGTTCTGCACATAGGGCGCCAGCAGCGCCAAGGTGGCATAGAGCGTGCTGCCCACGAGAAAAATCAGCACCAGCCCGACCACAAAATTAACGTCGGTGAACAGCTTCGGGGAGAGGAAGGGTTTCGGGGCGAACAGAAACTGCACCATGAAGATGTAAAAGCCGATGCCGGCGGACAAGGTTTCGATGATGATTTCGCGCGAGCCGAACCAATCCAGCGTCTCGCCGCGGTCCAGGATGGTCTGGAACATGCCGATGGCAAGGCTCAAACCCGCAAAGCCGATCCAGTCCAATTTCATATTCCGGCGATGCGCGCTCTCCGGCAGACAGAACAGCAGGCCGGATGCCGCGATCGACCCGATTGGCACATTCACGTAGAACACCGAACGCCAGCTGTAATGGGAGGTCAAAAAACCACCCAGAGTTGGGCCGATGATCGGGCCCATCATGACGCCCATGGTCCACACGCCCATCGCCTTGCCGCGCTGCTCCGGCGGATAGATATCCATCAGCACCACCTGGGAGAGCGGAATCAAAGCCGCGCCACACATGCCCTGCATGATCCTGAACGCCACCACCTGGCCCAGCGACTGCGCCATGCCGCACAGAACCGAGGCGAGGGTGAAGCCGGTAACGGCAGTAACGAACAGCCTGGTGCGGCCGAAGCGGGCGGTGAGGTAGCCGGTTGGCGCCGTCATAATGGCGGCGGCGACGATATAGCTGGTGAGCACCCAGTTGATCTGCTCCTGACTCGCCGACATTGAGCCTTGCATATAGGGCAGTGCCACATTGGCGATGGTGCTGTCCACGCCTTGCATGATCGTCGCCAGCATGGTGCAGAACGTGACCACCGCGCGCAATAGCGGCGACATTTCGACGGTGTCTGGCGGCGCGCTGGACTGGCTCATTCGGGCTCTAGGCTTTTTAAGTTCGGTTTCCTGCCCTAAACTCATACGCCAAAACCGGCCCGCGGCAAGCGTGGGCTGTAAAGGGAGGGTGACATGGTTCAGGTGCTCCGGGGCGTGCGGGTGCTGGAAGTCGCGCAATTTGTGTTCGTGCCTGCGGCGGCCGCAGTGCTGGCGGATTGGGGCGCCGATGTCATCAAAATCGAGCATCCGCTCCGCGGCGATGGCCAGCGCGGTCTGGCGCGGGCCAGCGGGCTGGCGATCAACCCGGATCGCAATCCGGTCATCGAGCACGCCAATCGCGGCAAGCGCAGCCTGGGGATCGATATTTCAACGCAGGCAGGCCAGGCGCTGCTCTATGAGATCGCCAAAACCGCCGATGTCTTCATGACCAGTTACCAGCCGAGTGTACGCGAAAAGCTTGGCATCGACGTGGTGCGGCTGCGCGAGATCAATCCCGATATCATCTATGTGCGCGGCAGCGCCTATGGCGAGAAGGGGCCGGAACGCGATACCGGCGGCTATGATTTCACCGCCTTCTGGGCGCGCAGCGGGATCGGCGAATCGATGACTCCGCCGGAATTCGAGGTCGCTTTGATGCCTTCCATCGGCGGCTTCGGCGATTCCATTTCGGCCATGAACATCGTGGCCGGAATCGCCGGGGCGCTGCTGCACCGCAGGCAGACCGGCGAGGCCTTGGAGGTGGATGTGTCGCTGCTGGGCTCGGCCTGCTGGGCATCGGGTGTTGCGGTGAATACGGCGAGTCTATCGGGCAAATCGCCGAAAAACAGGATGCCGCAGTCAGGCGCCGCGCCGGGCAATCCGCTGATCGGCAATTTCAAAACCTCCGACGGTCAGACCATCGCAATGTTTACCATGCAGCCTGGTCCGCATCTGCGCAGCCTGTTCGAGCATCTGGGCAGACCGGAACTGGCGCAAGACCCGCGTTTTGCATCCGCCGAGGCGGCGATGGAAAACTGGCAGGCTTTAAGCGACATCATGCTGGCTGCATTTGCCACGCGGCCGTTTGCGCATTGGCGGGAACATTTGCAGAGCTTTTCCGGGCAATGGGCGCCGGTACAAAGCTTTCTCGATGTCATCAATGACCGCCAGGTTCTGGCCAATGACATACTGGCGGATGTCGAGGCGGCGGATGGCGGTACGCCGATGCGGCTGGCCCGCAGCCCGGTGCGGTTCAACCAGAATCCGGAGCAACTCAGCCGCGCGCCGCAGGCTTCGGAAGATACCGAGTCGTTTCTCCTGGAGCTGGGGTTGGACTGGGACCGTCTTGCGGCCCTGAAGGCGGCAGGGGTAATCACGTAGGGCGGAGGGAACGCCAGTCATATTTAGCGCGCGCCCCCTCCAGTGCCCTTCCATCGGCGCTTCGCGCCGACGGAACCTTTGGCACTTCCGCCCGCGCGCAGTACCCTGCGCCATGAATTACGCAGGGTACTGGTTTTAAAAAGGCCCGGAAATCCCGGGGCTTTTCTATTCCTTCGGTGCGGGCTTCACAATACGCGGCCGGCCGCGCGGTTTGGGCGCGGCGGCGCGGGCAGGGGGCTCCGCAGTTTCAACGATAGGCGCGGGAGGCGGCGCATCCGGAATGATCGGAATGGCGCGGGATTCCAAAACCGGCTGTTGAACCGGTTTGGGAGCACTGTGCTCCGGCGGTTCGGCAACGGCTGCGGCCAATTCTGCATCCAGCGCCGAGCTGATATCGATTCGGGTATCCACCACCGGCGTTTCCGGCCGGTAACGTTCCTGCCGGTCGGGGCGCTGGAACTCCGGGCGATTGCGCGATTCGTTCCGGCGGGGCTCAAAGGGGCGAGCTTCCCCTTGGCGGGCTTCCACAGGACGGCTCTCTACCTGCTGGGCCGGCTCGGCAATTTGCGGATCATGCAGGCGCTCGCCGGTATTGGGTTCGAAGCGGCGGTTCTGATTGTAATGCTGGCCGTTCTGCGGCTCCGCATCCGCCGGCCGCGCATGGCTGCCATTGCGGTCCTGACCCTGGTTCGGGTTCGGATAAGAGGGCTGGCCGTTCTGGCCATGCTGCCCGTTTGGCTGTCCCTGACTCAGGTTTCCCTGGCCCATGTTTCCCTGGCCCAGATTTCCCTGAACCGGGTTGCCTTGCGCCGGATTTGCCTGGACAGGATTTCCTTGGGCCTGATTGATGGCGCTGATGATGCGGAAATAATGCTCAGCGTGCTG
>JAMFRY010000219.1 GCA_026225015.1 Alphaproteobacteria bacterium | reverse complement strand
GTGCAGCTCATCGTCGATCACAGCCTGGCCGTGGAATATGGCGGCGCCGATAAGGATGCATTCGCCAAGAACCGCGCCGTTGAGGACCGCCGCAACGAGGACCGGTTTCACTTCATCAACTGGACCAAGCAGGCCTTCGAGAACATCGAAATCGTGCCGCCCGGCAACGGCATCATGCACCAGATCAACCTGGAGCGCATGTCGCCGGTGATCTACACCCTGGACGGCGTGGCGTTTCCCGATACGCTGGTCGGCACCGACAGCCACACGCCGCATGTCGATGCGCTGGGCGTGATCGCGATCGGCGTCGGCGGGCTGGAGGCGGAGAATGTGATGCTGGGCCGCGCCTCCTGGATGCGGCTGCCGGACATCATCGGTGTGGAGCTTTCGGGCAAACGCCAGCCTGGCATTACCGCAACCGATATCGTGCTGACGCTGACCGCATTTTTGCGGAGCCAGAAAGTGGTTGGGGCGTATCTGGAGTTTTACGGCGAGGGCGCTTCCAGTTTAAGCGTCGGCGATCGGGCGACCATTTCCAATATGGCGCCGGAATATGGCGCGACGGCGGCGATGTTCTCGATCGATTCGCAGACCATCGACTATCTGCGCCTGACCGGGCGGGAAGATGCGCAGGTCAAGCTGGTGGAAAACTACGCCAAGCTCACCGGGCTGTGGTCCGATGCGCTGAAGACCGCGGAATATGAGCGGGTGCTGAAATTCGATTTGTCCTCCGTGGTGCGCACGATGGCCGGGCCTTCCAACCCGCATAAGCGCCTGCCGGTTTCCGACCTCAAGGCGCGCGGCATCGCGGGGGCCTGGACCAAGGAGGAGGGGCTTATGCCGGACGGGGCGGTGATCATTGCCGCGATTACGAGCTGCACGAACACCTCCAACCCGCGCAATGTCATCGCGGCCGGGCTGTTGGCGCGTAATGCCAACCGCGCCGGGTTGGTGAGAAAGCCATGGGTAAAATCCTCGCTGGCGCCAGGCTCGAAGACCGTGGCGCTGTATCTGGAGGAGGCCGGGCTGACCACGGAGCTGGAGAAGATGGGCTTTGGCATCGTCGCCTTTGCCTGCACCACCTGTAACGGCATGTCCGGCGCGCTGGACCCGGTGATCCAGCAGGAGATCATCGACCGGGATTTGTATGCAACCGCCGTGCTCTCGGGCAACCGCAATTTCGACGGGCGGATTCACCCCTACGCCAAGCAGGCCTTCCTGGCCTCGCCGCCGCTGGTGGTGGCCTATGCGATCGCCGGGACCATCCGCTTCGATATCGAGCAGGACGTGCTGGGCATTTCGGAGGGCAAGGAAATCCGGCTGAAGGATATCTGGCCGAGCGATGAGGAGATCGACGCGGTGGCGACAGCTTCAGTGAAGCCGGAGCAGTTCCGCAACGTGTACGCGCCGATGTTCGGCCATGGCGGCGCCCGCAAGGCGGTGAGCCCGCTTTATGCCTGGCGCCCGCAGAGCACCTATATCCGCCGCCCGCCGTATTGGGAGGGCGCGCTGGCCGGGGAACGCACCTTGACCGGCATGCGGCCCTTGGCGGTGCTGGGCGATAACATCACCACCGACCATCTCTCGCCTTCCAACGCGATTATGGGGAACAGCGCCGCCGGCGAATATCTGGCCAAAATGGGCCTGCCGGAGGAGGATTTTAACTCCTATGCCACGCATCGCGGTGACCACCTGACCGCGCAGCGCGCCACCTTCGCCAACCCGACTTTGCTCAATGAGATGGTGCGCAATCCGGATGGCAGCGTGAAAAAAGGCTCGCTCACCCGCATCGAACCGGAAGGCAAGGTCTCGCGCATCTGGGAGGCGATCGAGACCTATATGGAGCGCAAGCAGCCGCTGATCATTATTGCGGGGGCAGATTACGGCCAAGGCTCCTCGCGCGACTGGGCGGCCAAGGGCGTGCGTCTGGCCGGGGTGGAGGCGATCGTGGCGGAAGGCTTCGAGCGGATTCACCGCACCAACCTGATCGGCATGGGCGTGCTGCCGCTGGAATTCAAACCGGGCGTGAACCGGCTGACTCTGGGCCTGGACGGCTCTGAGACCTATGACGTCACCGGCGCCCGCACACCGCGCTCGGAGATGACGCTGATCATCCACCGCAAGGACGGCAGCACGGTGGAAGTGCCAGTGAAGAGCCGGTTGGACACGGAGGAAGAAGTCTCGGTGTACGAAGCCGGCGGCGTGCTGCAACGCTTCGCGCAGGACTTTTTGGAAGCGACCGTGATAGGTAAAAAGGCAAGCTAAGTAGCCGCTTTTTGAAAAAAGCAGCGCAAAAACTTTTGTTACCTCAGCTCCGGGGCGCCCGCACCCATCGCCCCACACGTCATCCCCCGCGAAGGCGGGGGATCCACGACTTTTTCCCTGAACCGTCGAGGTACCCGCAATGGCCCATGCTCCCCAAATAAAAGTCCCCGCCACCTATATGCGCGGTGGCACCAGCAAAGGCGTTTTCTTCTCTCTGAATGATTTGCCACCGGCCGCCCGCGTGCCGGGGCCGGCGCGTGATCGGCTGTTGCTGCGGGTGATCGGCAGCCCTGATCCTTATGGCAAGCAAATCGACGGGATGGGGGCCGCAACATCCAGCACCAGCAAGACCGTGATTTTGAGCAAAAGCGAAAAACCGGATCATGATGTGGATTATCTGTTCGGACAGGTTTCGATCGACACGGCGTTCGTGGATTGGAGCGGCAATTGCGGCAACCTCTCAGCCGCGGTGGGACCGTTTGCGATACGCAACAGGTTGGTTGACGCATCCCGGCTGCCGCAGGACGGCGCGGCGGTGATCCGGATCTGGCAGGCAAATATCGGCAAGACCATCATCGCGCATGTGCCAATCACCGGCGGCGAGGTACAGGAGACCGGTGATTTCGAGCTGGACGGGGTAACGTTTCCGGCGGCCGAAGTACAACTCGAATTCCTGGACCCCGCCGAGGAAGGCGAAGGCGGCGCCTTGTTCCCGACCGGCAAACTGATCGACACGCTGGAAGTGCCGGGGATCGGCGCATTCCAGGCGACGATGATCAATGCCGGGATTCCGACGATTTTCCTGGAAGCGGAAGCGTTGGGTTATACCGGCACGGAGTTGCAGGATGCGATCAATAACGATGCGGCGGCGCTGAAAAAATTCGAGACCATTCGCGCCTACGGGGCGGTGAAGATGGGACTGATCTCGAAAGTGGAGGAAGCGGCTTCCCGGCAGCATACGCCGAAAGTTGCGTTCGTCTCAGTGCCGAAGGCCTATACGGCGTCCAGCGGCAAGAAGATCGGTGCCGAGGATGTGGATTTGCTGGTGCGGGCGATGTCGATGGGCAAGCTGCACCATGCGATGATGGGCACGGCGTCGGTCGCCATCGCCACCGCGGCGGCGGTGACCGGCACGGTGGTGAACCAGGCCGCGGGCGGCGGCGCGCCCGAAGCGGTATGCTTCGGCCATCCATCTGGCACATTGCGCGTGGGCTCCAAGGCGGAGCTAAAGGACGGGCAATGGATCGTGAGCAAGGCGATCATGAGCCGGAGCGCGCGGGTGTTGATGCAGGGCTGGGTATGGGTGCCGTTTGAAGCGTGATGCGGTAGGATGGGCTTCGACTAATTACGCGGCGGCGGCCTCAGGCCGCCGCCCCGCCGGGCCCAATAATTGGTCGAGTGGGCTTGGCTTATGCACATGGTAGCCTTGCGCGTAGTCAACGCCAATTGCCTGCAGCCTTTCCAGTACCTCGGCATTCTCGGTGTATTCTGCAATCGTGCGAACTCCCAGCACGCTGGCAATCTGCACGAAACACCGCACCGCCGCCTCATCGAGCCGATCGATCAGGATATCACGCACAAACTGCCCGTCGATTTTCAGGAAATCCACGCTCATCGATTTGAGGTAGCCGAAGGATGAAGCCCCGGCGCCAAAATCGTCCAGCGCCACGCGCGCGCCGATCGCCTTCAGCCGATCGATGAAATTCGATGCGTCCGCCAGATTGGTCACCGCCGCGGTTTCGGTAATCTCAAGGCAGATACGCTCGCAAATTCTGGGACCGGCGGCCGAGAGCTCGGCCAGTGCCCAGGCCTGAAAGGCCGCATCCCCAACCGATTGTCCCGAAATATTGATCGCCAACATTTCCACCGCCTCGATGCTGGGCAATGCGCGCATCCAAGCCAATGCCTTGCTCAACACCCAGCGATCGATCCGCGAGGCGATATGAAAGCGCTCTGCCGCCGGCAGAAACGCCCCAGGCAGCAGCAGCGAGCCATCGGTATCTACCATGCGCAGCAGCACCTCCGCATGCAGCCCGTGACACTTGTCGTCGAGGGGAAGAATACGCTGTCCGAACAGGACAAACCGGTCCTCGTCCAGCGCCTGTACAAGTCGCGCCGCCCATTGCGCCTCGCCATGCCGCGCATTCAGCTCCCGGTCACTATCCGACCACGGATGCACCCGGTTGCGGCCGCCCGTCTTGGCGGCATAGCAGCAGGCATCGGCGGCCTGTAGCACCGTGCTGGTATCACTCCAACGCTTGTTCACCGGAACCAAGCCAATGCTGGCGCCCACCCGGAAGCGCCGACCATCATTCACGAACCGATACGCCTCCATCCGGTCACAAATTCGTTGCGCGAGTTGGCAGGCCTGCGGCATCGGGCAATGGTCAAGCAAAATGGCAAATTCATCCCCGCCAAGGCGCGCAACGCAATCGCCCGACCGTACGTGGCTGATAAGCAATTTGCCGACCTGCACCAGCAATTCGTCCCCGGCCGAATGCCCGCATGTATCGTTCACCAGCTTGAACTGGTCGAGATCGATGAACATGATCGCGCTTTCGGTTTCATCGGCACGGGACTTCTCAAGCAGACAACCTAAGCGCCGCTCAAACTCACCGCGGTTCAAAAGCCCCGTCAGCGCATCATGCGTGGCCCGGTAGCTCATGTCGCTGCTCATCTTGCGTGCTTGCGTAACGTCGCGAAAGATCAGCACGACACCGATAATCTCGGTCGCCTCGTTGCGAATCGGTGCCGCGGAATCCTCAACCCCAAATGCCTCGCCCTGCCGCGAGATCAGCACGTTGCGATCGTTCTGCGGCACAACTTCTTCCCGTGCCAGGCAGGCCTGAACTGAATTCTCCACCGTGTTGCCGGTCGTTTCATCTTTGATGACGAAAATCTCCGTCAGCGGCCGGCCAACGGCCTCTTCCTTGAGCCAGCCGGTCAACCGCTCGGCAACAGGGTTCATAAAGGTGGTGATACCTTTCGGATCGGTGGTGATCACCCCATCTCCAATCGAACGCAGCGTTATCAGCAGCAACTCGTGCTGGGCGGCCAGGTTCTCGGCCAGCGCATGTGCCTTGGTGATATCCATGCAGGCCCCGACCAGCCGGTCCGGCCTGCCGGGCTCGCACACCAAAGTGCCCATCGTTCGAACCCAGCGATGCTCGCCATCGGCGCGGGTAAACGGTAGCTCCCAGTCGAATATTTTCCCTGGGGTGGCGACCGCGGTCCATTTGGCTAGCTGCACGCGCGGCCGATCGGCGTAGAAACCAAGCGCAAACTCCAGATCGGGCGCTTCACCGCGCGGCAAGCCATAAATATCGAAAGTCTCCGGCGCCCACGTTAGTTTATAGGTTGCCAGATCGATCGAAAAACCGCCGACCCCGGCAAGCTGCCCCGTGCGCTGCAAGAATTCCTGGCTCACCCGCAGCTCTTCGGTGGTTTCCTGCAACAGCCGGTCAGATCGCCATTGTTCCATCGCACACACAACAGCATCCGCGAGCTGCCTCAATATTTCACGTTTCGAGGTGTCCAGCCGCATCGGCGCCGGGCCGGCCACACAAAGCGTGCCGGCAATGCTGCCATCCCGCAGCTTCAGCGGTGCACCGGCGTAAAAGCGAACTCCGCCTCCTTCGACTTGCACATGTGGATTGTCGGCAAAACGCGGATCCTCCCGCGCATCCGATACCTCAAGAATTTCGGCGCTCAGAATGGTGTAGGAGCAAAACGAGCACTCGCGCGGCGTTTCCGATACACGATCTACGCCGTACTTCGCCTTGAACCAAAGCCTGTTCGCATCAACCAGGTTGACCAGTGCCCTCGGCGTGCCGCAGGCAAGCGCCGCGGCCTTCACCAATGCGTCCAAGGCTGGACTTGGGCCGCTGTCGAGAATCCGCAAATCATGCAGCGCCGCAAGGCGCTGGGTTTCATTTTTAGGCAGCGGTGCGGCGGGCAACAAAGTATCTCCCAAAAAAGCGGTTCAAGCCGCCATGGTGGCTTTTTCCGCCACGTTCGAATCCTGACCGATCTACCGGCACGCAACCATTTGACAGCAGCAGTGTATACAGAGGCAAATACCGCGTCCGGAGTTAACAACAGATAAAAACTAAAACATGCCTTCGCGTGGCAGTCATCCTCTTTTGCGTCAAACGCGGACCATGGATGTTCGCCGCGTCAAAAAAAAACGCTTGTCGACAACGCCTGTTATGAAGCTACGGGCGCAATATCGCGTGGATTTGGAAAGTGCCGCCTTGCCGGCCCAAACGGGTCGAAAAAGAAATCAAAAACTTGGGCGTATGGGACGCTGACAAGTTGACTAAGGTCTGTATTTTGACGCTCAGTCCGCTGGCTGTGACGTTATCCCCGCAAGTGCTAAGGCGAATTGCTCAAAGGCCTTGGCGCGGTGGCTGATCTTGTCCTTCACTGAGCCTCCAAGTTCCGCATAAGTCTCGCTGTATCCAAGCGGTATGAAAATCGGATCGTACCCAAAACCTTTTATCCCGCTTGGTACTTTTGCAATCACGCCATCGGCATGGCCGACATAGGTGGCAGTGGTGCCATCCGGCTGGCCTAAAGCTAGAGCGCAGGTGAAGCGCGCGCGCCATTCGTCTTTTTGCTGCGCCGCGGCAATGATGCGGGCGAAGGCGGAAGGGTAGTCGCCGTCTGCGTAGCGCGCCGAGAATATTCCGGGTCCGTTCTCCAAGGCCGCAATCGAAATTCCGGAATCATCGGCCAGCGCCGGCATGTTCGCGGCGGTGGCCGCCGCGCGGGCCTTCAGTTGCGCGTTTTCGGCAAAGCTCGTGCCGGTTTCCTCGGGTTCCGGTAGCCCCAAATCTCCCGCGGAAATCACGGAAATCTGCAAGGGCGCCAGCAGGGCGGCAAACTCCACAAGTTTTCCCTTGTTATGCGTGGCGATAAGAAACTTTCTCATACCTACCCTTTGGCCAGCGCCTGTGCGACCGCTTTCACGAACTCCGCCGGATTATCCGGCAGATCGCCTTCCTGCAATTTCGCCAAGTCCAGCAGCAGCGTGGCGTCCTGCGTCAGATCGGCTTCCGCCTTGGCGCGCGCGGCCAGCGCCAGGATCAGCGGATGGGTGGGATTGATTTCCAGTTTCGGCGGCAGGCCGAAGCTCGGGCGGCCGGCGCGCTTGAGCATGCGCTGCATGGCGAGGTCCGGACCATGCTCGGACGCGACCAGCATGGCGGGGCTGCCGGTGAGCCGGGTGGAGGCCAGGGCGTCAGACACCTTGCCGCTCAGCGCCTTGGCAAGGGCGGAGCATAACGCCGCGATATCCTCGCTCGCCTCCGCCACGGTGAACAGGTCACTGGCCTGCGAGGCGCTTTTGAGTTTTTTCTCCTTGTACTTCTCAAGCCGCGGCGGCCAGAAGGCGTCGATCGGGTCCGGGAACAGCAGCACTTCATAACCTTTGGAAGCAAACCCTTCGAGCTGCGGGGAATCCTTCAGGCTGCCAGCATCGCCGGCGAGGTAGTAAATATCCTCCTGGCCATCCTTCATGCGGGCGATATATTCATCGAGCGTGGTCGCTTCCTCCCTGGTCGATTCGAAGCGGAACAAAGCCGCGATCTCGGCACCGTGGCCGCTGTCCTCGTACAGCCCGTGCTTCAGGATTTCCCCGAAATTCTCCTGGAAGGTTTTGAACTCGTCCACCTCTTTCGCGCGGGTTTTCAGCTCGGAGAGCACGCGGTTGACCAGCGCCTTGCGGATCTTGTCCAGCACCGGCGTGGATTGCAGGATTTCGCGGCTGACATTCAGCGGCAAATCCTCGGTATCGACGATGCCGACCACGAAGCTCAGCCAATCGGGGAGTAATTTGGCCTCATCGGTGATGAACATGCGTTTGACATGCAGCCGCACCTTGGAATGCCGCACTTCCTCCACCGGCATGAACGGCTTGGAGGAGGGGATGAACAGCAGGGCCGAGAATTCCAGCGTGCCTTCCGCGCGCCAATGGATGGTGGCCCAGGGCTCGTCGAACATGTGGCCCAGATGGCGGTAGAATTCGGCGTAATCCTGCTTGCTGATGTCCGATTTCGGCTTGCGCCAAAGGGCCGTGCCTTCGGTAATGGCGCTGTATTTGCCGTCGCGCTCCAGCTCGATGGGAATCGCGATGTGATCCGCCCATTTCTTGATCACGGTTTCCAGGCGGAGCGGCTCCAGGAATTCCTCCGCATCCGGTTTGAGGTGCAGGATGATGGTGGTGCCCGCATCCTCCCGTTCAGCCGGCTTTAAGGTAAACACCCCGCGTCCGGCGGATTTCCATTCCCAGGATTCTGTTCCGCCGATCTTGCGGGAGATCACCTCCACCTCGTCGGCCACCATGAAGGCGGAGTAGAACCCGACGCCGAACTGGCCGATCAGGCTCGGCCGGTCCTCCGGCTTGGTTTTCTCCGCCAGGCTGGCGGTGAAGGCGGAAGTGCCGGAGCGGGCGATGGTGCCCAGATGGTCCGCCAGCTCCTCCTTGCTCATGCCGGTGCCGCAATCGGCGATGGTGATGGTGATGGCCAGTTTGTCCTGAGTAATCTTGATCGCCGGGCTTTCCGGCAAGGCCGCGCTCTCATCGGACAGCGCCAGAAAGCGGCGCCTATCAATCGCATCCGCCGCATTGGCGACCAGCTCGCGCAGGAAAATCTCGCGATCCGAATAGAGCGAATGGACCACCAGGTCGAGCAGCCTTCCGACCTCGGTGCCGAAATTACGGGTTTCTTCATCGCCGCTCAGCGTGTTTGTTTCGCTCATCACTCGTACTCCCGTTGACCGGCGCTGAATTAGGCGCATCCGCTGAGCGGTTCAAGAACGCGCTTGCAAAGGGGCCGAAAGAGACCAACAATTAACCCATGTCCGGATTCTCTGCGCGCGTGAAGGCCGTGCTCGGTCCCACCAATACCGGCAAGACCCATTTGGCGATGGAGCGTCTGCTCGGCCATTCCTCCGGCGTTATCGGCTTTCCGCTGCGGCTGCTGGCGCGCGAGAATTACGACCGCATGGTCAGCCGCAAAGGCATCAGGAATGTCGCGCTGATCACCGGAGAAGAAAAAATCGTACCGCCGGATGCGCGCTACTTCTCCTGCACGGTGGAGGCGATGCCGCTGGATCGCCGCGTGGAATTCCTGGCGGTGGACGAAATTCAGCTCTGCGCCGACCCGGATCGCGGGCATATCTATACCGACCGTCTGTTGCATGCGCGCGGCATGGTGGAGACCATGTTCCTGGGCGCCGAGACCATCCGCCGGCTGCTCAAGCGCCTGGTGCCGGAGGCGGAAATTGAGACAAGGCCGCGTCTGTCGCAGCTTTCCTATGCCGGGCCGGCAAAACTCTCCAAAGTGCCGCCGCGTTCGGCCATCGTCGCCTTCTCGGGCGCGGAGGTCTACGCCATTGCCGAGGCGGTGCGCCGGAGGCGAGGCGGTTGCGCCGTGGTGATGGGCCGGCT
>JAMFRY010000218.1 GCA_026225015.1 Alphaproteobacteria bacterium | reverse complement strand
GCACCGCCTCGCGGATACTCTCCTGCTGGCGCGCGAAGCTGCTCATGGCCTGCTCCAGATAACGGGGCACCACGCTTTGCATATTATTGCCATAAAAGCCGATTAACTGGCGCAGGAAGGTGGTGGGGAGCATGGCTTTGCCCTTGCCTTCTTCCTCCACGATGATCTGGGTGAGCACGCTGCGGGTAATGTCATCGCCAGATTTGGCGTCATAGACCACGAAATCGCGATCCTCGCGCACCATATCCGCCAGGTTATCGAGGGTGATGTAGCTGGAACTCTCGGTGTTATAAAGCCGCCGATTGGCGTATTTTTTAACGATGACGGGTTTTTGGACAGGATGTTGCGTCTCCTGCGGTACTTCATTCATTGATCTTCTGCTCCCCGGCGCTATGGGCATTGTCAGGACGGTCCGAAGCGCAGGTTACATGGGTTATGCTGCGATGCAATGGCGCAGAATCCAAAGCCGCAACTTAAGCGAATGAGGTTGATATGGCAAATGACCGTCATTTCGGGCTACCACACCGGCCAAGGGTATTTCGGGCCAAGGGTAATTTGGGGACGTAATGGGGCATGACAGAGTCGCTGGAGGAGGACTGGATCGCTTTGTGGCAGAGCGAAATGGCCGCCATGGCCGCCGATCGGGAGTTGCGGGAGTCCTGGACCGGCTTGCTCGCACTATGGGCCAGCGCCGCGGCTGCGGCGATGCAATTCATTCCCCGGCAGGGCGGTGACATTTATGGTGGGCCAACGAGCGGAGCTGCCGGCGCCGCTAAGCCGCCGGGGACCGCGCCCGCTGCTGCTGCATCTGAGCCTGGCGGCGATGCGACCCGGCGGCTTTCTGAGCGTATTGCCGAGTTGGAATCCCGGCTGGCAGCATTTGAACGAGGAGAATGGGGCCGGCCAACCGGGGGCCGGCCAAACGGAGACTCTTAGGCGGGCTTTTGAGACGGCGGCCCAGCAGGACCGCGATCTGGTCGCCGGAATCGCCGCCTATCGGCGCGACCCCTATACGCGCAGCTTGGCTGAGCCGCCGGTGATCTGGGCGGAAGGCGAATCCCGGCTGCTGGATTTCGGGGGCGCCGGAACTGTTGTGCTTTTCGTGCCGAGCCTTATCAACCGGGCGTATATTCTGGATCTGATGCCGGAAGACTCGATGCTGCGTTGGCTAGCCGGGCAGGGTGTGCACCCTTATCTGCTGGATTGGGGCTGGCCAGGCGAGGCGGAGCGGAAATTCACCCTGACCGACTATATCGCGGGCCGGCTGGAGCGGGCGATCGCGGCGATTCCGGGTCCGATCGTGCTGGCGGGCTATTGCATGGGCGGCATGCTGGCCTTGGCCGCCGGGCTGCGGCAGCCCGAAAAGATCAAGGCGCTGGCATTACTTGCCACGCCCTGGAATTTTCAGGCCGCCGACCCGAAGCAGGCGAAAACGTTAAGCGAGACTTTGCCGATGCTGGAGCCGATGATGCAGTTTTCCGGCACGCTGCCGATCGACGCGCTGCAAACCTTGTTCACCATGATCGACCCGTTCGGCGTGGGGGAGAAATATCGCAGCTTCGCGCAAGCCGATAAAACCAGCCCCAGGGCGCGGCGTTTTGTTGCGATGGAGGATTGGCTGGCCGATGGCGTGCCGCTGGCGGCATCCGTGGCACGCGAGGCGATCGGCGCCTGGTATGGCGCCAACACAGCCGCCAACGGCAATTGGCGCGTGGCTGGGCTCGCGGTGAACCCGGCAAAATATGAGCTCCCGGTTTTCTGCGCCATCCCGGGGCGCGACCGGCTGGTGCCGCCACAATCGGCCCGCCCGTTGGCCGTCGCCTTCAGGAACGCGACCATCATTGAGCCTCAAACCGGTCATATCGGCATGGTCGCCGGCACCAATGCGCGCGAAGCATTGTGGCGGCCTTTCGCGAAATGGCTGCTGGGACTATCTTAAGGGCGGAGCGACAACCAGGATAATCTTCAACCAAAGGAAGCCTGCCATGAGTGACATCGTGATCGTATCGGCGGCGCGTACGCCGGTGGGTAGTTTCAATGGGGTATTCGGCGCCGTGCCGGCGCATCTGCTGGGCATCGTGGCGCTGAAGGCAGCGTTTGAGCGCGCCGGGGTCTCGGCCGAAGAAGTCGATGAAGTGATCCTCGGCCAGATTCTCACCGCGGCGCAGGGCCAGAACCCGGCCCGCCAGGCGGCCCGCGGCGCCGGCGTTCCCGATGGCAAAACCGCCTTCGGTATCAACCAGGTTTGCGGCTCCGGCCTGCGGGCCGTCGCCCTGGCGGCGCAGCAAATTCGCACCGGGGAGAGCGAGATCGTGGCGGCCGGCGGCCAGGAAAGCATGAGCCAGGCGAACCACGCCGCTTATCTGCGCGCCGGCACCAAAATGGGCGATCTGAGTTTCATCGACACGATGATCAAAGACGGGCTGTGGGATGCCTTCAACGGCTATCACATGGGCGTGACCGCCGAGAATGTCGCCAGGGAATATCAGATCACCCGGCTGCAGCAAGATGAGTTTGCCGCTGCCAGCCAACAAAAGGCCTCGGCAGCGCAGAAGTCCGGCAAGTTCAAGGACGAAATCGCGCCGGTGACCGTAACGTCCCGCAAGGGCGAGACTGTGGTTGCGGACGATGAATATATTCGCCACGACGCGTCGGTAGAAAATATGGCGAAGCTGAGACCGGCCTTCCAGAAGGATGGCACGGTAACCGCCGGTAATGCCTCAGGTATCAATGACGGCGCCGCCGTGCTGGTGGTGATGTCGGCCGAACAGGCGGCAAAACGGGGACTGACGCCGCTGGCGCGGATCGCGAGCTTCGCCACCGCCGGCGTCGATCCGGCGGTGATGGGTACCGGGCCGATTCCGTCGACGCGAAAGGCGCTGGCACGGGCTGGCTGGAATGTCGGCGATCTCGATCTGATCGAGGCCAACGAAGCCTTCGCGGCGCAGGCCTGTTCGGTGACCAAGGTGCTCGGCCTGGACCCGGAAAAGGTGAACGTGAATGGCGGCGCAATCGCCATCGGGCATCCGATCGGCGCCTCCGGGGCGCGCATTCTCACCACCCTGCTTTATGAGATGAAGCGCCGGGATTCCAGGAAGGGCCTGGCGACGCTGTGTATCGGCGGCGGGATGGGTGTGGCGATGTGCCTGGAAAGGTAAAACT
>JAMFRY010000217.1 GCA_026225015.1 Alphaproteobacteria bacterium | reverse complement strand
GTTTCCGGGTCAACCCTCGGCCGCAGCGCCGCCCTCGCCTGGGCCGGGCGAAGATTATCCGAGCGGAAGGGCGGCTCGATGGGTGTGAGCCCCGGGATTGGCAGTTCCGGCAAGGGCGCGGCGCCATGGTGCGCGGGCACGGCTGGAACCACGTGGCGCTCCGCCTCGGCGGCCTGACGTTCCTCGGGCGAAGCCGGCGGGATATTGTCCAGCAAGGCGCCGCCGCCTTCGCGAAGCAGCCGCTGCACGCCCTTGATCGTGTAGCCCTGGGTGTAGAGAAGATCAGCGACGCGGCGGAGCAGCAAAACATCCTCCGGCCGGTAATAGCGCCGGCCGCCGCCGCGTTTCAGCGGGCGGACTTGCGGAAATTTCGTCTCCCAGAACCGCAATACATGCTGCGGAACATGCAGTTCATCCGCAACCTCGCTGATGGTGCGGAACGCATCGGCGGTTTTCCGCGGCCGCGCCCGGCCATCCGCGGGCAGATCGGGAATGCGGACATGATCGTCGTCGCTCCCCGCCTCATTGGTCATGATGCTCAATGCCCGGCGGGTTCGAGAGCTTTTTCGTTCACCGCATCGCGCAGCATCTGGCTTGGCCGAAAAATCAGCACGCGCCGCGGCAGGATGGGAACTTCAACCCCGGTTTTCGGGTTCCGGCCGATCCGCCTGCCCTTCTGGCGCACCGAAAAGGTACCAAACCCACTGATTTTAACCGATTTTCCAACCGCCAGCGCATCCCCAATCCGCACCAGCATCGCTTCCAGCAGATCTGCCGACTCATTGCGGGACAAACCTACGGTTGCGTAGATGGCCTCGGTCAACTGAGCGCGGGTCAATGTGTTCATTTTACAAGATTAGCACGCGATTTGGCGGGGTCAATAAAACTTTGTCACGCTTCGTTCACAATCGTAACAAAGCCGACCCCCAGGTCAATCCGCCGCCAAGAGCTTCAAGAAGAATGAGTTGCCCGGCTTTGATGCGACCATCATTTACCGCCTGCCATAATGCCAGCGGAATCGATGCGGCGGAGGTGTTGGCATGGGCATCAACCGTGATCACCACCCGCTCTGGCGGCAGGCCAAGTTTTTTGCCGACGCCATCGATGATCCGCCGATTGGCCTGGTGCGGCACCAGCCAGTCGATATCTTTGGCAGTAAGATCATGCGCTAACAGCGCTTCGTTCACCGCTGAGGCTAACAAATTGACGGCGTGGCGGAAGACCTCCCTTCCGTTCATCACCAGGAAGCCGGATTTGTCGCGCTGGCCAACCGCGCCATCGACATAGAGAATATCCGCCAGCGTGCCATCCGAATGCAAATGGGTGGACAGGATGCCCGGCCCCGATCGAGGCACATCCCGCGCCTGCAGCAAGGCAGCGCCGGCGCCGTCACCAAACAGAACGCAGGTGCCGCGATCCTCGAAGTTCAGAATGCGCGAATAAACTTCCGAGCCGATCACCAGCACGTTGTTCACCTGGCCCGAGCGGATCATGGAATCCGCCACCGACAGACCAAAAATGAAGCCGGAGCAGGCCGCGGAGATGTCGAAGCCGAAAGCGCGTTTGGCGCCCAGGGCGGCCTGCACATGCACGGCGGTGGCCGGGAATGCCTGGTCCGGTGTGGAGGTCGCCAGGATGATGGCATCCAGCGCCTGCGCTTCCACCCCGGCCGCTTTGAGCGCCTCGCGCGCGGCCTGCGCGGCCATGAAACCGGCGGTTTCATCGGGGCTGGCAAAATGCCGCTGCCTGATGCCGGTGCGCTCGGTGATCCATTCGTCGGAGGTATCCACCCGTTGCGACAGATCGGCATTGCTGACGATATTGCGCGGCAAATAATGGCCAAGCCCCGTCAATGTCGCACGGCGCAGCAAAGGCTCGGCGGTGCCGGGATATTGGGACAAGTTCAGCCTTCCGATCCTGCCAGAATGGCCTGATCCATGGCCGCCAACCCCTCGCGGATGCGCTGGTTGAAATCATTGGCCAGCATATCGAGTGCGACATCCACCGCATGGGCGAAGCCTTGCGCATCGGCGCCGCCATGGGATTTCACCACCACGCCGTTCAGGCCAAGGAAAACCGCGCCATTATAGCGCCGCGGGTCCAGCGTCTCACGCAGGCGCCTCAGGCCGCCGCGGGCGAATAAATAGCCCATTTTGGCCATGGGGCCGGCATTGAACACATCCTTGATTAAACCGCCGACCAGTTTCAGCGCGCCCTCGCCGGTTTTCAACGCGACATTGCCGGTAAATCCGTCGGTCACCACCACGTCCACGGTGCCGCCGGCAATATCATGGCCTTCCACGAAACCATGGAACTGCTTGGCGATCGGGCTCTCGCGCAGGGTTGCGGCGGCGTTGCGCAGGATTTCGTCTCCCTTTCCCTCTTCCGAGCCGATATTCAGCAGCCCGACCGTCGGCGCCGGCAGGCCCAAAGCCACCTTGGCGAATAACTCGCCCATGACCGCGAATTCCACCAGATTGCGCGAATCATAGACCACATTGGCGCCAAGATCGAGCAAAACGACGTCGCCTCTGGCCGATGGCGCAATCGCCGCCATGGCCGGCCGGTCGATGCCTGGCATGGTCTTCAGCACGATTTTGGAGAGCGCCAGCAGCGCGCCGGTATTGCCGGCAGAGATCACCCCTTGGGCCTGCCCGTTCAGTACCGCGTCGATCGCGCGGCGCAGGGAACTATCGCGCAAGCGCAGCGCGACGGTGGGCTTCATATCGCCGGAGATGACCTCCGCGGCGTGAAACAGGCTGGATTGCGACTTCAATTTTTTGGTTTTCGCCAGCAGCGGTTGCAGCCTTGCCAGATCGCCATAGATCAGAAATTTCGCCTGCGGGTGACGCAGGACGGCGATTTCCAACCCGGAGATCACCATCTCCGGCGCCTGGTCCCCGCCCATCGCATCCACGGCCAGTATCGTGTTCCGGCTCATCTCATGGACTCATCATGGCCTGAAGCTGGCGGTTAAACATGCCCAACACGGCCCGGCCCATGCAGGGTGCCCCCGCTATACGCGGATGGCGCCTTTCAAGCTTTTGCCTGAAGCCACAACTTCCCGATTGTCATAATGGCCGCAATGGCTGCACACATGGTGCGGCCGCTTCAGCTCACCGCAATTACCACATTCGGCATGGGCTTCGGCCCGCAATGCCTGGTGGCTGCGGCGCATGCCGGCGCGCGAGGGAGAGGTTTTACGTTTTGGAACGGCCATCGTTGTTACGCCTTAAAAGCTGAACTGAGTAAAAGCCAGACTGGGTTAAAAGCTAGGATGGGACTGCCCGCCCCGGATTGAATCAGCGCGCGACGTAGCAGAGGCGAAGGCCCCCCGCAAGTCATGGCGGTTATTCATTTCCCCATTCCTTTTATGGGTCAGTTCTGATCGGGTGCGGGTTTGTTGCGCGCAGCGGCCAGGGCGGCGAAGGGATTCGCGGCGGAATCCTCGCGCGCGGCAGGCAGTTCCGCCCCTGGCTTGCGTGGGTAGGGATCAAGCGTCAATGCAAGCTGTTCGGCGAGCGCCGCGCCCAGGTCGATAACATCGCCCATATAGGGAATCTCATCGGGCGCTTCGAGGTTTTCCTGGTTCAATTGCGCGATATCGGCGCTTTCGCCCAGGCTTGCAGCGGACACGAAACGCAGCTTTTCTTGCTCCGCCACAACGGAATCAAAGGGTTCCAGCGATAGCACGCAAATCTGCGTGAGCTTCGCCGTCAAGCTCAACTCGGCGTCGATGACTCCGCCACGGCCTTTTGCCGCGGATAGCGCGAACACACCGCTCAGCCCGGCAATGGCGGGCAGGCCGAACACCGCCGCCAGCGCCCGGCACTCGGCATCGGTCGCCACGATGCGAAACGGCTCCGGCGCCGCCCCAATGCCGCCGATCCGCGTCTTGCGGCTGAATATCAGGCCTAAATCGCCGCTCACGCCGCCATCCTCATCATTCGTAACCTTTATATCGTGATCCGCCACATTGACATCCAGCCTCCCGCCGTGACACCCCAGCCCGAACATACCAGATTGTTGAAGGACCATTGAGCTGTGCAGCCGACCCCTCTTGCTGGTTTACGCGCCGTTGCCGCCCTCTCCGGCTTTTTGCTCCTGCCGGGCTGCGCTATTTTCAGCGACTCGCCGCATTATCGCGGCATCGCCGTCAGCCAGCACGACCTGAACGAGCTCACCCCGGGCGTATCCTCGCAAGCCGACGCCCAGGCCGTGCTAGGGCCGCCGACGGTGCAGGAAGTGTTCGACAATAATAACTGGATCTATATCAGCCAGGTGACAAAAATGCGCATCGCCCGGACCGAGGGGGTGAAGCAGCAGCATGTGGTTGTGCTGACCTTCGATAATAATGGAGTGCTACAAAGCGTCTCTCAAAAAACCTTGGACGATGCGGTTAGGGTGGCGATGGATTCCAGCCAGACTCCCGTTCCGGGCGGCAAGGCCGGATTCATTCAACAGCTGATCGGCGGCGTCGGCAGCTACAATCCGCTTGGCGCCGCATCCGATAAAAGCGGGGCGGGCGCCGGTGGCTCCGGGGCCGGAGCCGGAGGGCTTGGCAGCGGAGGCGGCCTGTAGGTCATGCGCCGGCGGGTTCTTCTCGGCGGCGTTTCGCTCGCGGCACTCGGGCTGAGCCATCGTTCCTTTGCGCAGTCTGAACTCGGCAGTCTGCCCCCTGCCCCATCCGCAACGGCAGCGCCTGGTCCCCAAGCACCTAAGCTCGACGATCATGTCGGCGCCGGCTTCAACCGCATCGTCATCGCCCGCTGGGGCGACGGGGTGTTGCCAAACGCTCCGCCCTTCAATCCCAATCCGCTTACCGCCGATCAGGCCGATACGCAGTTTCCCTATGATGCCGTGATTGCCGGGCTGGTTGCGCCGCCGCTGGCGCAGGACACTATTCCGCGCCTGGTCGCGGTCTTTGCCAATCCGGATGCGCCTTCCCGCATGGTGTTTCCCGGCGGCGCGGATGATCCGGCAGTTGCCGGCAGACTGCAGGGCGCCACCATCCTGAATTTGCAATTTATGGGAGGCCGCTGGGTCACCGTGGATGGCGGTTATCAATCAAGGCGCCTCAATGATGGCACGCTCTGCCAGATTTCCGGCCCGGCCGCATCAGCGATCGGCGGCACCGTGCAAGGCGTTCTGGCGCCGCAAGGCGGCTGCGCGACACCCTGGGGCACGGTGCTGCTGGCGGAAGGCGATCCCGCCCCCTGGCTAACGCGGCTTGCCGGCGCCGGTCTGGGCTATGCCGACCCCGCGATTGCCCCGCGCTTTGGCTGGATTACCGAATTCAACCCGCTTGATCCGCTGAGCATTCCCGTCAAGCGCACCGCGCTCGGCCGTTTTGCCCGGGCTAGCGTCGCCACAACGCAAACATCCGATGGCAGGCCTGTGATTTTCATGAGCCAGGACGCGGATGCCGGGTTTTTGTTCCGCTTCGTCGCCGCCACCAATGCGACGGATGGCAGCGCGCTGGATTCCGGCACGCTTGCGGTTGCGCAGATTCAGGACAGCACGATCAACTGGCTCAATCTCGGCTCGGATGTCGCCTCGCTGGTTGGCGCATTGGCCGCCGCGCAGACCGCCGGCGGCTCCACATTCGATTCGCCAGGCGGTATTGCCATCGGCGGCGGCAATACGCTCTATCTCGCCTGCCGCGGCAATCCTGCCCGCGCGGTTGCGGATACCAACGCGCTGAACCCCCGCGCCGGTGATGATAATGGGCATATTCTCGTTTTTTCTCCGCCGAATGGTGATTTGACGGCGTCCAGCTTCAGTGGCGACCTCGCGATTTCCGCCGGCGACCCTTTGAGCGCGCAATTCACGCAGTACACGGCCGGGTCGGATTGCTGGTTCAAAAACCCGCGCACATTGGATATCGATCCACTCGGCCTGCTCTGGATCGGCACCGACCAGCGGGGTAAAATTTCCGCTACGGCGGATGGATTGTTCATCATGCAAACCGGTGGTCCGAGCAAATATCTTGTGAACATCGCCTATCTCGCCCCGATCGGCGCCGCGATCGGCGGGGCTGCTTTCGATGCCAATTCCAAGACCGCCTTCGGCATGGTCCGCCATCCTGGCGCAACGCCGCAAGCGAGCTTCGACGAACCGGCGACGCGCTGGCCAACACTGCTGCCGAGCATGCCGCCGCAGAGCACCGTGATCGGGCTGGTGAGGCTGGATTGATACTAAGCGGCTTAGTGAGTGACTCTCCGACGCCTCAAACCCGTCATGCCCGGCGAAGGCCGAGCATCCACGACTTATTAGCGATCAACCCATGAATGAGTAGGTTGACTCACCACTTGATCCAGGCGCCATAAAGAAAGTCGTGGATTGCCCCGCCTTCGCCGGGCATGACGAGGTGGATGCTTACGGAATCTTTGTCGTCTCGAAGCCGGTTTCGGAGGCGCGGGAGGCTTTCTCGGTGATGCCGCTGATCCCCTCGCGGCGGGAGAGTTCGCCCCAGATTTGCTCCGGGCGCAGGCCGGCATCCACCCAGAGGACCAGCAAATGATAGAGGACATCGGCACTCTCGGCGACCAGCGCCAAACGGTGGCCGCCGACGGCTTCGATCAGACATTCAACCGCTTCCTCGCCGAATTTCTGGGCGATCTTGGCAGTGCCGCGCGATAGCAGCCGCGCCGAATGGCTGATGGCGGGGTCGGCGGATTTGCGCGCAAGCACGGTGGCCCAGAGCCGGTCGAGCACGCGGGCGTCGGGGGCGTTCATCGGCGGCGGCATGGCGATATTGCTCGCTTTGGCGCGTTTGGTTTTTAACTGGCCGTTGGCGAGCAGAGCCCGGCCTTTAGCGGCTCTCTTTGCCGGTAATTTGGAAGTCTTCTTAGCCATTGGTCGCCTGCGAATCGGAAAATGCGAGTTTCGCGCGGGGGAAGCGGACGGGCAAGTGGGCGCGGGCCAGCTCGGCTTTGACATCGGCGATGGTGAAGACCCCGAAATGGAACACGCTAGCGGCGAGCAGGCCGGTGGCGCCGGCTTGCGCGCCTTCCACAAAATGGCCGAGCGCGCCCACACCGCCGGAGGCGACGACCGGGATACGGACCGCATTGCAGACCAGGCGCAGGAGTTCGAGATCGAAGCCGGTTTTCGTGCCGTCGCGGTCCATCGAGGTGAGGAGGATTTCACCGGCGCCCAAAGCGGCGACTTGTCTGGCCCATTCGATCACGTCCAGCCCGGTATTCTTGCGCCCGCCATGCGAGAACACTTCCCACTTACCGGGCGCGGATTGCCGCGCATCGATGGC
The DNA here is from genome assembly GCA_026225015.1 of Alphaproteobacteria bacterium. Lineage (GTDB taxonomy): Bacteria > Pseudomonadota > Alphaproteobacteria > Acetobacterales > Acetobacteraceae > Acidocella. Next base: position 2,588 of record JAMFRY010000217.1, on the reverse strand, counting down.
CACCACGATGCATTGGCTGCCGAATTTCTCCGCGGCTTGCGAAACGACCTCCGGGCGGGAAAGGGCGGCCGAGTTGATGCTGGCCTTGTCGGCGCCGGCGAGCAGCAGGCGGCGGATATCGGCCACGGTGCGGATGCCGCCGCCGACGGTTAACGGGAGGAAGATTTTGGAGGCAGTCCGGGCGACCACGTCCAGGATGGTGTCGCGGTTGTCGGAGCTGGCGGTGATGTCGAGGAAGGTGAGCTCGTCCGCGCCGGCGGCATCATAAATGGCGGCTTGCTCCACCGGGTCGCCGGCATCGCGCAGCGAGACGAAGTTGACGCCTTTGACGACGCGGCCGTCCTTCACGTCCAGGCAGGGGATGACGCGCAGTTTCAACATGCTGCAAGCGCTTCGGCGGGGCTGATGCTGCCATCGTAGAGGGCGCGGCCGATGATGGCGCCGGCCAGGTTGGGGGTGGCGGCGGATGCCTGTTTCAGGGCTTGGATGTCGGCCAGACCGGCAACGCCGCCCGAGGCAATGACCGGGACGGAGATTTGCGCGGCCAGAGCGGCGGTCTCGGGCAGGTTGAGGCCGGTGAGCATGCCATCGCGCGCGATGTCGGTATAGATGATCGCCGCGATGCCGGCATCCTGCAGGCGCAAAGCCAGGTCGGTGGCGGAAAGCTGCGAGACCTCCGCCCAGCCTTCGGTGGCGACCAAGCCGGATTTGGCGTCGATGCCGACCGCGATTTGGCCGGGAAATTTCCGCGCCGCCTCGCGCACCAAAGCCGGGTTTTTGGCGGCAGCACTTCCGAGGATGATGCGGGTGATCCCGGCCGCCAGCCAGGATTCCACGCCGGCGAGATCGCGGATGCCGCCGCCGAGCTGCAACGGAATTTTTACGGCGGAAAGGATGGCGCGCACCGCATCGGCGTTGACCGGCCTGCCGGCGAAGGCGCCATTGAGATCGACCACATGCAGCCAGGCGAAACCGGCATTCTGCCAGATCAGCGCCTGCGCGGCCGGGTCCGAGCCGTAGATGGTCGCCTGGTCCATCTCGCCGCGCCTCAAGCGCACACAGGCGCCGTCCTTCAGGTCGATGGCCGGGTATAGAGTAAGGTTCATTCCTTCAGGCGCTTGTAGTAATAATGGCCCTGCACGGCCGCACCCCTTACCCTGGCATAGGCAGGGTGGGTGCCCCAGCGGATGAAGCCGGCTCTTTCATACAGGGCGATGGCGCCGGTCTGGGTTTCGCGGACATCCAGATTCAGGATGTGGCAGTTCTGGGTGCGGGCGCGCTCTTCGGTTTTTTGCAGGATCAGGCGGGAGAGCCCGTGGCCGCGGGCATAGGGGGCGACGAAGTTCTGCACGATGGCGGCGGCGAAAGACTGCGCCTCGTTATTACGCGACGGCAGCACCAGAATGGCGGCGCCGTAGATAATGCCATCGATGCGGCCGACGATGAGTTCGCGCTCTGGCACCAGCGGCACACCACGGAAATATTGTTCCAGCACCGAGATTTTCGGCGGCTTCAACCAGCCGAAACCGCCGCCATCGAGGATCGCCGCGGTCGCGGCCTCGGCGATCGCGTTGACATCGGCGTCATCGGTGAAACGCTCGATGCGTTCCGCGGTCAGCGTGGCCGGCAATGGGAGATCCTTGGTCATCGCTGCCTATTGACGCGGGCGGGCATGGCAATCAAGCCATGTCCCGAAATGTTCAAGCTTGGCGGCGTGGCGCGGGTGTTCAAGGTTCCCATTCGAGGAAGTTCGCCAGGATTTGCAGGCCCACAAGCTGGCTTTTCTCGACATGGAATTGCGTGCCGGCCCGATTGCCGTTGACAACCATGGCGACGACCTCGCCGCCGTAATCAGTGGTGGCGACGACATCCTGGGGAGCGCCATGCGCCAGGGCGTAGGAATGCACGAAATAGGCGTGGTCGCCCGGCTGCAACCCGGCCAGCAAGGGGTGGGAATCCGGCGCAAAACGCAGCTCGTTCCAGCCCATATGCGGCAGGCGCAGGGTATCATCCAGCAGAGTTTCATCAAGCCTGGCGATGTCGCCCTTGATCCAACCGAAGCCCGGCGTTGTGGTATGTTCCAGCCCTCGTTCGGCCATCAGCTGCATGCCGACGCAAATCCCGAGAAAGGGCGCGCCGGCATCGACCCGTGCGAAAAGGGCGTCCTTCAAACCGTGATGGGAGGCGAGGCCGGCGGCGCAATCGGCAAAAGCCCCCTGCCCTGGCAGGACAATGCGATCGGCGCGGCTGACGGTTTCGGGGTCGGAGGTGATCTCGATCCTGGTGTTTCCTGTGCGCCGTTCGGCGGCGAGCTTAAGGCCCCTGGCGGCCGAGGCAAGGTTGCCACTGCCGTAATCGATGACGGCGACTAGCATCGGGTGTTCATAATGCGCCTTTGGTGGAGGGGATTTCGCCGACGGCGCGCGGCTCTATGGCGACGGCCATTTTCAACGCGCGGGCGGCGGATTTGAAGGCGGCCTCGGCGATGTGATGCGCATTGTGCCCGGCGCGCTGCACCAGATGCAAGTTGAACAACCCGTTGCCGGCAAAGGCGCGGAAGAATTCCTCGAAGAGCTGGGTGTCCAACT
>JAMFRY010000216.1 GCA_026225015.1 Alphaproteobacteria bacterium | reverse complement strand
TTGTGCTCGCCTTGCGCGCCGGCCTCTACGCGCTTGAGGCCATGCGCGATGGCGTAGTCGATCGCCTGGTAATAACAGAGTTCGAAATGTAGAAACGGCACGTCCTCCGTGCTGCCCCAGTTGCGGCCATACAGCGCGTGCTTGCCGCGCAGGTTCAGCGCGCCGGCGATCGGTTTGCCATCCCGCTCGGCGATCATCAGCACCACTTTGTCGCCGAGCCGCTCGCTGAGCAGCGTGAAGAATTCTCGGGTGAGGTAAGCCCCGCCCCATTTGCGGTCCACGGTGGAGAGGTAGAAGGTATAGAAGGCGGACCAGATCTTCGGTGTCAGCTCGGCGCCGCTTAATGCCCGGATGGTAAGCCCCAGGCCCGCGTCACGGCGTTCGCGTTTGATGGCCTTGCGCTTGCGCGAGGAAAGTGCTGCCAGAAAATCATCGAAACTCGTATAGCCGTTATTCTCCCAGTGAAACTGCGTGCCTAAGCGCTGCAGCCAGCCGGCCTGGCCGAAGGCGGTCCACTCCTCCTCCGTGCAAAAGGTTGCGTGTACCGAGGAGCACCGCAATTCCTGCGCCGCCTGCACCAGGGCGCCCGCCATCGCCTCGATCGGGAAACCCGGCCGTGTCAGAATGCGTGGTCCCGGCACCGGCGAAAACGGCACCGCCACCTGCAGTTTCGGATAATATCGGCCGCCGGCGCGCTCCATTGCATTCGCCCAGGAATGGTCGAACACATATTCACCTTGCGAATTGGTTTTCGCATAAGCCAGCGCCACCGCCAGGATTTCGCCGGTCTGGTTCTGCAGCACGGCATGGCGCGGATGCCAGCCGCTTTGCTTGCCCACCGAACCGCTATCTTCCAAAGCTGAAAGAAACCCGTAACTCACGAACGGATTTTCATCGCCCGCGCAAGCGTCCCATTGGGCCTGGCCGATTTCAGCGATCTTCGGGTGCAGCGCAAGGGTGAGCTGGGGTGAACCGTCGGGCATGGCGCACCATATCCGATCACGTTAAGACTTAGCCAGTACTTGGCGCCTTTTAAGATAAGGAATTGATATGGCCGAAGGACCCATCGCTGCCCCGGAAGAACGCCGGCCGCCGGAACGCCGCGCGACGCGGCTTGCCGATTACACGCCGCCGGATTTTCTGGTCAACGCGGTTGAGTTATCTTTCGACTTATCGCCTGCCCGCACCGTGGTGCGGGCAAAATTGCAGATCAAACGCAATCCCGCCTCGATCAAGGTGAATGCGCCGTTGGTGCTGGATGGCAGGGAAATGAAGCTGCGCGAAGTCAGCCTGAATGGCGAGCGCCTCGGCGACAACCGCTACGCGGTGAACGAGCGGTCGCTCAGCGTTGATGATGTTCCGGATGCGTTCTCACTCGACACCGAGGTGGAAATTGCCCCTGAGAAAAATACCGAACTCTCCGGCCTTTATATCTCCGGCGCCGGGTTTTTCACCCAATGCGAGCCGGAAGGGTTCCGCCGCATCACCTATTTTCCGGACCGCCCGGATGTAATGTCGCGCTATACCGTTACGGTGAAGGCCGACAAGGCGGCCTATCCCGTGCTGCTTTCCAACGGTAATAACGTCGCGAGCGGCGATGACGGCGAGACGCACTGGGCGAAATGGGCGGACCCGCATCCCAAGCCCTCTTATTTGTTTGCGCTGGTGGCGGCCGATCTGGTGGCGGTGAAGGACTCGTTCACCACCAAGTCCGGCCGGCATGTCGCGCTTGGCATCTGGGTTCAAAAAGGCGATGAAACCCGCTGCGGCCATGCCATGGCGGCGGTAAAGAATGCCATGAAATGGGATGAAGAACGTTTCGGTCTGGAATATGATCTCGATATCTTCAACATCGCCGCGGTCAGCGATTTCAATGCCGGGGCGATGGAGAATAAGGGCCTGAACATCTTTAACACCGCCTATGTGCTGGCCAGCCCGCAAACCGCGACCGATGCGGATTTCCAGAATGTCGAGCGCGTCGTCGCCCATGAATATTTCCATAACTGGACGGGCGATCGCGTCACCTGCCGCGACTGGTTTCAGCTTTCCTTGAAGGAAGGCCTGACCGTATTCCGCGACCAGGAATATATGGCCGACCAGTTCAGTGCCGCGGTGAAGCGCATTGCTGATGTGCGCCTGCTGCGCACCGCGCAATTCCGCGACGATGCCGGGCCGCTCGCCCATCCGGTACGGCCCGAGAGCTATCTGGAGATCAATAATTTCTACACCACTACGATTTACGAGAAGGGCGCCGAGGTGGTGCGCATGTACCAAACGCTGCTTGGCCGCGACGGGTTCCGCAAGGGCATGGATATCTACATCGCGCGCAACGATAATTCTGCCGCGACGGTCGAGGATTTTTTTGCCGCCATGCAGGAGGCCGCCGGTGAGCTTGATATAGGGCAGATCATGCGCTGGTATGAGCAGGCCGGCACGCCGGAAATCAGTTTCGAGGAGGCGTATGATGCGGCGGCGAGAACCTATACGCTGACGCTGCGCCAGATTACCAAGCCGACGCCGGGACAGAAGGAGAAGAAGCCGTTCCTGATTCCCGTCGCCCTAGGCCTGCTCGATCAATCGGGCAAGGAGATTTTGGCGGAAACGGTTATCCTCGACTTGCCGGAGAAAAATTTCAGCTTCGAGCATTTGGATGGACAGCCGATCCCGTCTCTGTTCCGGAATTTCTCGGCGCCGGTCAAGCTGCTGGGGCAAAGCCGCGCGCGGCTGCGTTTTTTAAGCGCGCATGATGGCGATTTGTTCAATCGCTGGGATGCGTTGCAGCAATACGCGACATTGGTGTTACTCGACGCCATCTCCGCGCATCGAAAAGGCGATGCGTTCACGCTGGATGCCGGCCTGCGCGAGGCCATTGCCGGCATTTTGCAAGCGGCCGAACAAGACCCGGCTTTTGCGGCGGAAGCGCTGATCCTGCCAAGCGAAAACCTGCTGGCCGATAGCATGGAAGCGGTGGACCCGGATGCCATCCACGAAGTTCGCTTAAGCACACGTGCGGCGTTGGGAAAGGCGCTGAAGGCGGAGTTCGAGGCCGCGTTCGAGGCTTTTGGCGCGGCTGATCCGCATGAGCTGAGTGGTGCTGCGATGGGCGCCAGGGCCGTGAAAAACGCTGCCTTGGGCTATCTTGCGGCCGCCGGCGAGACAGCTCGGGCCGAAGCGCAATTTGCCGCCAACGGCAATATGACCGATACGCTCGCGGCCCTGACGGTGCTGGCCGATACCGCAGATGCGGCGCGCGACGCTGCCATCGCCGGCTTTTATGAGACCTGGAGGAACAACAAGCTGGTGCTGGATAAATGGTTCATGGTGCAGGCCCGCTCAGGCGCTGCGGATACGCTGGAGCGGGTGAAGGCGCTCACCCGGCACCCGGATTTCGACATCAGGAATCCCAATCGCCTGCGCGCGCTTATCGGCGCCTTCAGTGGCAATCAGGCGGCGTTTCATGAAAAATCCGGGGCGGGTTACAAGCTGTTCGCCGATATCCTCATCACCGTGGATCCCATCAATCCGCAGATCGCGGCCAGGCTGCTTACCGCGCTTGGCACATGGCGGCGCTTTGATTCGGGGCGGCAGGAATTGATGCGCGCCCAGTTGCAGCGTATTCACGATATCGAGAATCTGAGCCATAACAGCTTCGAAATGGCGTCGAAATCGCTTAGTTGAAGGGAGTAAATGGATGATCGAGCTTCTCCACGGGTTCGGGCGGGCTGCGCGGTGAGTGCGTTGCGGAGACTCTACGATCTCGCCGGCGCCGATCCCGGCTTGCGTTTCAGCCCCTATTGCTGGCGGACCAAGCTGGCGCTGGCGCATAAAGGGTTGCCGGTTGAGACCATCCCGTGGCGATTTACCGAGAAGGAGGAGATCGCCTTCTCCGGGCAGAAACTCGTTCCGGTACTGATCGATGGCGAAAAAACGGTGTCCGACAGCCAGGCCATCGCGGAATATCTGGAAGCCGCCTATCCTCACGCGCCGTCCTTGTTCGGCGGCCCGCAAGCCCAGGCATTGACGCAGTTTATCCGGCGCTGGACGGATGGTGTGTTGCAGGCGGCGCTTGTGTACGTCCTGGTTCCCGACATCTTCAACGTGCTTCACGAGAAGGATCGGGCCTATTTCCGGGAATCCCGCGAGGCCCGGCTGGGGATCACCATCGAGGCTTTGGCGGCGCAGCGCAGCCAGCACCTGGCCACGCTGCAGGCTACTTTGGCGCCGCTCAGAGCTACGCTGAAGGGCCAGAAATTCCTCGCCGGCGACAACCCGCTTTATGCCGACCACATCGTCTTCGGCGCCCTGCAATGGGGCCGTAAAACCTCCTCCACGCCTTTGCTGGAAGGAGACGACCCGATTGCGCTTTGGATGGCGCGGGTGCTTGATTATTACGGCGTCAAATTGTAGGGCGGCCAACGCCCCCCTTTTTAGTGGCGGAAAAGGCGGGCCTTGCCCCCCCAACCCCGGCTATTCACCCCAGATACATCACCCGCAGCACCACCAACCACCGCGCCCCAACGCGTCCCGCACCA
>JAMFRY010000215.1 GCA_026225015.1 Alphaproteobacteria bacterium | reverse complement strand
GCGCGCTGATCGCGTCGGCAATCCGGCCCATCACCGTATCGATCCCGGCGCGCTGGCTGAGCGGCACCAGACGGATGACGAAATCGCCATTATTGGGCTCCGCAAAATCACCGCCAAACCCCGCCCCGGCGCGCATCGCGTAGCTCGCCACCGCCGGGTCCCTGCGGAGGATCGTCTCGATCTCCCCGGTTTCGCGCATCGTCTCGGTGAGCGAGGTTCCGGGCGAAGTGAGATAATCCAGCACGAAGCCGCCTTCATCGAGATCAGGCATGAAGCCAGTCTGCACCTGGCTGTAGGAAACGGCGCCAATGCAAATCAGCAAAAAGACAGCAATCCCAAGCATGATCGGATGCTTGAATACGCCGTTAAGCAGCCGCCCATGCAGGCGCGAGAGTGCATCCCCGCGGGAGCCGGGGTCCCTCCAGCGCTCAAAATCAATCAGCGTGCCGGCCAATAGCGGCACCGCCAAAGCGGTCAGCGCATAGGAGGCGAACAGCGTGGCGGCCATGGTGAGCGAGAGCGCCTTGAAAAATGCCCCGGTCACGCCCGAGAGAAAACCGAGCGGCGCGAACACGATCAGCGTGGCGGCGGAGGAGCCGGTCAAAGGCGGGAGAAATTCCACCCCGGCCTGTAATACCCAAAGCGGGCCGCGTTGCCGGCCGCCATCGGCGCTGCGGCGGGCGATATGCTCGATCATCACGATCACGTCGTCGATCACCAGCCCAACCGATGCGGCGAGCCCGCCCAAGGTCATGATATTGAAGCTTAGACCCAGCAAAGAGAGCAGTAGAACGGCGCAGGCGAGCGAGGCAGGAACGATGGCGATCGCCAGCAGGGTGATGCGCCAACTGCGCAGGAAAAACAGCAGCACCAAGGCGGCCAGCACGATGCCGATCAAAATCGCATCGCGCACCGAGCCGGCCGCCGCCAGCACCAGCGTGCTCTGGTCGTACCATTTGCTTAAACTTATGCCAGGCGGAGTTTGCGGCCGGAACGCAGCCAGCGCCTGGTCCGCCTGGCGGGCGACCCCGACCATATCGGCACCCGGTTGCCGGTAGAGCAGCAAGGTGACGGCGTGTTTGCCATCCGCATCCACGCCAAGAAATTGCGGCACCACGCCGATCCGCACCTGCGCCACGTCCTGCACGCGCAAAAGGCCGTTGGGTCCGGCGCGCAATACGGTCTGCGCCACATCTTCAACGCCGTGCATCTGGTTGTCCTGCATCAGCAGATAGAGCTGGTCGTGATCCTCCACACGGCCGACCGATTGCAGGGAGTTGGCGGCGCTCAGCGCGCGGGTAAGATCGTCCAGCGTGAGATGGTAGGTAGCAAGGCGGCGCGGATCGGCGCTTACCTCAACCTCGCCGGTATCGCCGCCCTGCACCTGCACGCGGGCAATGCCGGGTACCGAAGAGAGCAGCGGCACCAGCCGGTCGGCGGCAAGTGCCTGCAACTTTACCTGGCTCACGCTCGGGCTGGTCAGCGCGAAGGCCATGAAGGGGAATACGTTGGGCGACATCTGCAAAACGCTGAAACTCACCCCTGGCGGCAGGCTTGCGAGGATTTCCGAGATGGCGGCATTCGCGGCCAAAGCGGCGCTGGTCATATCCGTGCCCCAGGCGAAGTCGGTAATGATCTGTCCCGAGCCGCGCGAGGTGGTGGAGGTGATGTCCTGCACACCGGGCACGGCGCGAATGGCTTCCTCGATCGGCCGTGTCACCTGCAGCGCCATCTGCGCCGCCGGTTGGCTGCCGGCATCGAGGGTGATGCGCAGGCGCGGAAAAACTGCCTCCGGATACAGGCCGATCGGAAGCGACAGCGCCGCGACGATGCCCGCCAGCGCCAGCGCCAGGGTGAAGGTAAGGATGGAGCGGCGATGCGCATTCGCCCAGGGGCTGAAATTGGCGCTGAACCTCAATTGCCGGTCCGCGCCGGGGTGGTGGCCATGCCGTCTTCCAGCTGATAGGCGCCGGTTGTCACCACCTGCATCGCCGGGTTTAAATCGGGCGCCAATATGCTGAAATTGCCATATTGCTCCAGCACCTTCACCGCCTGCCGATGCGCGATGCCCTTGCTGTCGAGCTGGAAAACGTAGTCGCCGTTTTGATCATTCTGCACGGCATCGCGCGGCACAGCATCGCCGGTCACATTGCCGGTGGTGATCGCGATGGAGAGCGGTTCCCCCAGCGGCAGAACGCCCTGGGGAGTGAGTGTAATGTCGATCAAGCCGGTCAGCGGGTCCAGCATGGCGCCGCGCGATGCCAGCATGGCCGGGATTTTCGCCGGCGAGTTCAGCGCGGTAAGTGATGCGGAATCGCCTGGCCGGAGCTGCGCCGCCTCGGCCTCTGGCACCCCGGCGCTGGCCACCAGCAAGTTTGAAGCGGCCAGCCTGAAGAGTTCCGTCCCCGCCGGCAGCAACCCCGGACGGCCCGATATGGCGGTGACGATGCCATCAGCCGGCGCGTCGATCTCATAGGCCGCGCCGGTGCCGAGGCTCTGCATGGCGCGCAGGTTGGCTTGCGCGTCCTGCGCCGACTGCTCCGCAACGGCTAGGTCCGCCTGGGTCGCCAGATGCGAGGCGAGCAATGCCGCCACGTGACGGCGTTGCGCCTCGGCGGCGCGCACGGCGTCCTGCGCCTTGGAGAGATCGGCCGCCGATTGCGCGTCCGGCGCGATCCGGGCCATTGCCTGCCCGGCCGTCACTGCCTCGCCTTGCGTGACCAGCAAAGCGGTGAGGATGCCCGGCGACTGCAAGGTGATGCTGCGCTCAGCGGCGGCGGTGATGCTGCCGAACGCGCTGATCTGCACGGGAAACACCTTGCGTTGCAGACTCACTGTTTCGACCTGCGCCGCCGGCGCTTGGGGTTGGTCCGCCGGGGCAGAGCGGGTTTTGAAATAGATCATGCCGGCAATCGCCGCGGCAATACCGGCGCCGGTCAGGATTTTTTTCATGTGACGGAGGCCTCCTCATGCGCGCCGGCAAAACGCGGCAGGCCAAGCCCGAGCAAGGTGGCAAGCGAAATTTCCGCGGTTTGCAACTGGCCGCGCAGGCTGATCGCGCTGGCCTCCCGGTCCGCTTCGGCGCTGGCGAGATTGGCAAAGGCTGTGCTGGTAATCTCCCCCGCCGCGTAGGCGCGGGAAGCGGCCTGCTCGGTTTGCTCCGCCTGCGTCGCCGCTGCCTCGGCCGAATCGGTCTGTGTTTGCAACAGCGCGATACTGGCGGCGAGCGCCTCGGCATCGCTTAACGCGCTGGCGAGACTCGCCCGATATTGCGCGGCAAGCTGCGCGCGGCTGGCCGTGGCGCTGGCGATGGCGCCGCGATTGCGGTTGAACAGCGGCAAGGTGAGCGTAATTTGCGGTCCGGCCGAAAAAACATTGGTGGTGTCGCGGCCGCCGGTTGCACCCAAGCTTATGGGCAGAAACTGGCTGAGAATGGCGCCGCGCAGCCTGGCGTCCGCTTGGGCATAGCCGTCTTGCAACGCAATCAAATCGGGCCGCCGGTCCGGCAATGACGCGATCGCGGAAGCAACGGTGCCAGCCGCGGGAGGCGCGGTTGCGGGCGCCGCCAGCTTGATATCGACGCCTGGGCTTAAACCGAGCAGCGCATCCAGCGAAGCAAGATCATGCGCGGCATTTTGTTGCGCGGTATCGAGCGCGGCTTGCTCGCCGGCCAGCGCCGCGAGGCTGGCGCTGCCATCCGCGAGGGTCTGGTTGGCGCCGGCAATCTGTTGCGCTACCGCCACGTTCACCCCGTTCAGGGCGGCGACCTGCCGGCTCAGGCTGGACGCTGATTGCCGGTCGGTCCAGATCGCCACCGCAAGCTGTTCGGCCTGGGAGGCCACCTGCCATTCCTGCCATAAGATGCTGGCATCCACCTGCGCCAGCCCGGCCTGCGCCGCCTGCCGGTCCACGCGATAGGTGATGAGCGCGCCCAGATCCTGCGAGAACCCTGCTGAAATCGAAGGCACGGAACCCGGCCCGGAAATCAGCGCGTCAAAGCCCGCATTGATGGAGGGATCCGGCGGCAGTCCGGCCGAGAAAACATCCGCCGCCGCGACATCGTGTTGCTGCCTGGCCGCGATCAGTCCAGGATCGTTCCGCACCGCCAAAGCGGCGACATCGTTGAGCGAAAGGTCTTTACCCGCCGGCAATCCGGGCAAAACCTTGAGCTCCGCTATGCTTGGCAGCGGCGCCGGATGATAACTGGCGCAGCCGGCAAGCAGGCCCAGGCATAGCGGAACGCTCAACAATGTTGCGGGCAGCTTGCGTGATCCCGGCTGAACGCGCTTGCCCATCCGTGGTTATGCTAACCCAGTTTCTGCGTCATGATCTCGTTGACGATAGCAGGATTCCCCTTGCCGGCCATGGCTTTCATCACCTGACCCACGAAAAACCCGAACAACTTGTCCTTACCGGATTTATATTCCGCAACCTTATCCGGATTGGCTGCAATAACCGCATCGATCGCCGCCTCGATCGCGCCGGTATCGGTGACCTGTTTCAAGCCCCGATCCGCAACGATTTTCCCCGGCGCCTCGCCGGTTTCCAGCATCGCCTCGAAAACATCCTTGGCGATACGGCCATTGATGGTTTTATCCGAAATCAGGTCGATCAGCTCACCCAGCGCCTCGGCACTGATCGGCGAGGTCTCGACCGTGGCGCCCGAGCGATTGAGGGCGCCGAAAAAATCGCCCGTCACCCAGTTCGCCGCCAGCTTCGCATCCCGGCCTTTGGCGACGCGCTCGTAAAAATCCGCGGTGGCGGCTTCGGCGATCAGCACGCCGGCATCGTAGAAGCTGATGCCGT
>JAMFRY010000024.1 GCA_026225015.1 Alphaproteobacteria bacterium | reverse complement strand
CGGAGGGTTATCGCAAGGCGCGCCGGCTGATGGAACTCGCCGGGCGTTTCGGCCTTCCTGTCCTTACCTTTGTCGACACCTCCGGCGCCTATCCCGGCATCGAGGCCGAGGCGCGCGGCCAGGCCGAAGCCATCGCCCGCGGCATCGAAGCCTGTTTGAGCGCGCCGGTGCCCCTGATTGCGACCATTATCGGCGAAGGCGGCTCCGGTGGCGCCATCGCTTTGGCCGCCGGCAACAGCGTGTTGATGTTCGAACACGCGGTCTATGCGGTGATTTCCCCGGAAGGCTGCGCCGCCATCCTGTGGAAAGATGCAGCGCAGGCGCCCTTGGCCGCGGAGGCGATGCGCCTGACCGCCCAGGATTTGAAAAAACTCGGCCTGATCGATGAAATCGTCCCGGAACCGCTGGGCGGCGCGCATCGCGACCCGGAAACGGCCTTGGCCTCCCTGGGCGATGCCATCGCCGCCGCCCTTGCCCCCTTACGCCCCATGACTCCCGAAGCCCTGCGCGCCCGCCGCCGCGAAAAATTCCTGGCAATGGGAAAAGTTGGGTTAACCTAATGACGGGTCGGATGGATGAGCGCGGCGTAACCCATCACCTATTAGCAGTCAGACTTCCTTATACCGCCCGGTCCTGACGCCCATCCACGCCATCAACCCCAGCGACGCGCCCAGAATCCCGGTGGTGGCGTTAAAATTCACCACCGCGGCAATCCCGATGGCAATCGCCAGCACCCCCAGCCAGCGCCGGCCGAGCATGAAGGCCGCAACCCCCAGTATAAAGGCTGTCCAGCCGAAGGCCTGCTGGTATTGCAGCCACAGCACGGCCTGCCGTGGCAGGCAAAACGCCGGCCGGCCGGGTGCGGCGCAGGCGCCGACCGTCCAGAAAGGCTGAATCGCCTGAAACCGGAACAACCACGCACCTACGCCGATGATGGCGATAACGGTCAGACCGTGCCAATCCGCATCGCCCATCCGTTTAGCGCTCGCACTACGTTTCGCCAAAGCCAACTCCTTGCCCTATTCTTACAAACATGGTTGCCCTCCTGGCTTTGGGGCCGTATTGCTGCGCTGCACCACGTTGACCACGCTTAAACCCAGGGTTCATGACAGAGCAAGCCAGCCACGCCAAGCCTCACGCCGAGCCTCACGCCAAGTCTCACGCCAAGACTGGGGGCATTCCGGCCAGCTTCCAGGATGTTATCCTTAACCTGCATCGGTTTTGGGCGCGCCAGGGCTGCGTCATCCTGCAGCCTTACGACATCGAGATGGGCGCCGGCACGTTTCATCCGGCCACAACCCTGCGGGCTTTAGGGCCCAACCCGTGGGCGGCGGCCTATGTGCAGCCTTCCCGCCGGCCCGCGGACGGCCGCTACGGGGAGAACCCGAATCGGCTGCAGCACTATTACCAGTATCAGGTCATCATCAAACCAAGCCCGGCGGACGCGCAGGAGCTGCTGCTGCAGAGCTATCGGGAAATCGGCCTGGACCTGCTGAACCACGATTTCCGCTTCGTCGAGGATGACTGGGAGAGCCCGACCTTGGGCGCCTGGGGCCTGGGCTGGGAGGTGTGGTGCGATGGCATGGAGGTGGGCCAGTTCACCTATTTCCAGCAGGTCGGCGGCATCGCGGTCGAGTTGCCCAGCTTCGAGATGACCTACGGGCTGGAGCGTCTGGCCATGTATGTGCAGGGCGTCGAGAATGTCTATGATCTCGACTTCAACGGTGCCGGCGTTACCTATGGCGATGTCTTTCTGCGCGCCGAGCGGGAATACAGCGCGCATAATTTTGAATTCGCGAATACGGACATGCTGATCCGCCATTTCGCCGACGCCGAGGGGGAATGCGCCTCTCTCGTTGGCCATAACCTGGCTTTGCCGGCCTATGACCAATGCATCAAGGCCAGCCATTTGTTCAACCTGCTGGATGCGCGCGGCGTGATTTCGGTCTCGGAACGCGCCTCCTATATCGGCCGCGTGCGCAACCTGGCGAAAGCCTGCGCCGAGGTCTGGGTTCAAGGCGAAACGAGCTCCGAGACATCCGCCCGCGCCTGGGCAGAGGGCGAAAGTTTGCAGGATGCCTGAGTTTTTTCTGGAATTATTCTCCGAGGAAATCCCCGCCCGCATGCAGGCAGGCGCCGCTTCGGAACTGGAACGCATCTGCCGCGCGG
>JAMFRY010000214.1 GCA_026225015.1 Alphaproteobacteria bacterium | reverse complement strand
GGGGTTAGTTCACGTCCGGAAGACAATGCATAAATTTTTGGCGAAATGTGACGAGGCTTTGACCCAGATCGCGGCGCAAGGGCGCTATCGGCGCTTCGTCGCCTTGGAGAAACTGGCCGACCGCTTTCCCTATTACCTGGTCACCATGGAGGGAAAAAGCCGGAATATCCTGGTCTGGTCCTCCAACGATTATCTGGCCATGGGCACCGATCCGGCGGTGATCGAGGCCGCGATTGACGCCGCGCGGCGCATGGGCGCCGGCGCCGGGGGTACGCGCAACATTGCCGGTTCCTCGCCCATTCATGTGGCGTTGGAAGAGGAACTTGCCGATTTGCACGGCAAGGATGCGGCGCTGCTGTTCACCTCCGGCTATGTTTCAAACCAGGCTTCCCTGGGCGCGATCTTGAATTCCCTGCCGGACTGGCAGGTGTTTTCAGACGCCAAAAACCATAATTCGATGATCGTCGGCATCAAGGATGCACGCAACGCCACCGTGCATATCTTCAAGCACAACGATCTCGCCGATCTGGAGCGCCTGCTGCAAGCAGCCCCGGCGGACGCCCCAAAACTGATCGTGTTCGAGAGCGTCTATTCCATGGATGGCGATATCGCGCCGATTGCCGCGATTTGCGATCTGGCCGATAGGTATAACGCGCTGACCTATCTCGACGAAGTGCATGCGGTTGGCATGTATGGCAAGCATGGCGGCGGCGTTTCCGAACGCGACGGCGTTGCGGATCGCGTTACCATCATCGAAGGCACTCTGGCCAAAGGGTTCGGCTGTCATGGCGGCTATATTACCGGCGATTTCAAGGTGCTGGACTATATCCGCTCAGTGGCGCCAGGTTTTATTTTCACCACCGCCTTGCCGCCGCCAACCATCGCCGCCGCGCTCACCTCCATCCGGATATTGAAGGCCGATCACGCCCGCCGGGCAAAATTGTTCGAACGGGCGGAAACGTTGAAGGCGAAATTCGTGGCGGCCGGACTGCCGGTGATGCCCAGCGAAAGCCATATCGTGCCGCTGATGATCGGCAATGCGGCCAAGGCCACTTCAGTGAGCATGCGGCTGATCCGCGAATTCGGCATGTATGCCACGCCGATCAACTACCCCACCGTTGCCGCCGGCACCGAAAGGCTGCGCTTCACCCCCGGTCCCAAACATACAGACACGATGATGGACGATCTGGTTGCCGCGCTGCGGCATATATTGCTCGAAGCTCCGGTGATTTCTGCCCAGTAGTGCAATATGTTGTCGCATAACTGCCGCATCCACTTGTCCTGAGGACCGTGCGCAGGCAAACTATACCTCATAAAGGATCACAATCCGGGGAAAGTTCGGTATGCAAATGTCTGGCGAGCAGCGCATCGCGGCGCCGCGTCAACGGGTCTGGGAAGCGTTAAACGATCCGGCCTTTCTGCAAGCCTCCATCCCAGGCTGCCAGAGCCTGGAAAAGGAGGGGGATGACCGCTTTAACGCGACGGTCGAACTGAAAATCGGGCCGATCGGCGCGCGGTTTAAAGGTTCCGTGACGTTGAGCGAGCTGAACCCGCCCAACAGCTATGTCATTACCGGCCAGGGCAATGGCGGCATTGCCGGTTCGGCAAAGGGCGGCGCCCGGGTAAGCCTGAGCGACGATGCGGGCGGCACGCTGGTTTCCTATACGGTAGATGCCGAGGTTGGCGGCCGCATGGCGCAGCTCGGCGGCCCGATTATCGATGCTACGGCCAAGCAGCTCGCCGGGAAGTTTTTCAGCCGTTTCGGCGAAATGCTGGCGCCGGCAGCCGCCACTACCGCAACCGCCCCGGCGGCGGCTTCCTCTGCAGCGCCATCCGCTTTGGCTCCCAGCCGCGCGGCGGGCCC
>JAMFRY010000213.1 GCA_026225015.1 Alphaproteobacteria bacterium | reverse complement strand
GCCTTCGCCGGGCATGACTTGTGGCTTGAACGGTGGCCACGGTCAAAGCTCGTTTGTATTGCGTGCTTATAATCCGCAAAACCGTTCAGCCCGCCAGATGCGCCTCCAGTATCCAGAGCCATTCATCCAGGCCGCGGGAGACCTCGGTAAACAGATCGGAAGAGCCGGCATCGCCTGCCTCATCGGCGTCGTCGATATTGGCGCGCACCGCATTGGCGACCTGCCCATAGCGTTCGACCAAGGCGGCCAGGTGGTCTTTCACGGTTTGGATGTCGGTCGGGTAAGGCGGCAGGCTGGATTCCGCCTCAACGATTTGTGTCGTGCCCAATGCCACGCCGCCGAGTTGAACCGCGCGTTCCGCCATGCTGTCCACATAGCCATCCACTGCACCGCGTAACTTGTCGAGCAATTCGTGCACACCGATGAACTGCAGGCCTTTGAGATTCCAGTGCGCCTGTTTGGTGGCGAGCGCCAGATCGATGCTGTCCGCCACGCGGGCGTTCAGCATTTCAATGATGGCGGTTTTGGAATTGGATGGAAGGTCGTTCTGGGTCGGGCGTAATTTGCTCATGCGCAGTTCCTCATCACGTGAAATCGTTGCAGGAGATGTAGGGAGCGCAGGTACAGAAACAATTCCGCAAGGGAGAAAACAGCTCCTCCGAGGGTTATCAACCAGGAGTAAGTCGTGGATCCCCCGCCTTCGCGGGGGATGACGGTGTGGGGAGGTCTGGGGCACTATGTTCGTCGCGCCCCAGACCCAGAGTCCAAAAGTCTTTTTGCTTGTTTTTCTTCAGAAAAAGAAGAGTCTTGCTTACTCCGCCGCCGCGTCGCGCCGGCCTTTGTTGCCGACGGATTCGGAGATGTCTTCGCCGGTTTCCTGATCGACCATCCGCATGGAGAGTTTCACCTTGCCGCGATCGTCGAAGCCGATGACTTTCACCTTCACCGAATCGCCAATCTTGACGATATCGTTGGTTTTATTCACCCGCGTGGAGGCCAGTTCCGAGATATGGACCAGGCCGTCCTTGGCGCCGAGGAAGTTTACGAAGGCGCCGAAGTCGGCGGTCTTCACCACTTTGCCGGTATAGATCACCCCAAGCTCCGGCTCGGCGATGATGCCGCGGATTTTGTCGATGGCGGCCTGGGCTTTTTTATCATCCGAGGCGGCGATTTTCACGGTGCCGTTATCGTCGATGTCGATCTTGGCGCCGGTCTGTTCGACGATCTCGCGGATCACCTTGCCGCCGGTGCCGATGATGTCGCGGATCTTGTCCTTCGGCACCTGAATGACCGTGATCTTCGGCGCATTGCCGGCCACATCGGCGCGGTTCTGTTCAAGCGCCTTGGACATCTCGCCCAGGATATGCAGCCGGCCTTCGCGGGCCTGCTCAAGCGCGATCCGCATGATCTCCGGCGTGATGGAGGTGATTTTGATGTCCATCTGCAAGGAGGTCACGCCGTCTTCGGTGCCGGCGACCTTGAAATCCATGTCGCCGAGATGGTCCTCATCGCCGAGGATGTCGGAGAGCACCGCAAAGCCGCGATCCTCCTTGATCAGGCCCATGGCAATGCCGGCAACCGGGCGCTTCAAGGGCACGCCGGCATCCATCAGCGCCAGCGAAGTGCCGCAGACGGTCGCCATCGAGGACGAGCCATTGCTCTCGGTGATTTCGGAGACCACTCGCAGCGTGTAGGGAAACTGCTCCTTGGTCGGCAGCAGCGGGTGCACCGCGCGCCAGGCTAGTTTGCCGTGGCCGATTTCGCGGCGGCCCGGCGAGCCCATGCGGCCGGTCTCACCAACGGAGTACGGAGGGAAGTTGTAATGCAGCATGAAATGCTCGCGGAACTCGCCCTCGATCGCGTCGATCAATTGCTCATCCTGCGCGGTGCCCAAGGTGGCCACCACCAGCGCCTGGGTCTCGCCGCGGGTGAAGAGCGCCGAGCCATGGGTGCGCGGCAATACGCCAACTTCCGCCAGAATCGGGCGGACGGTTTTGGTGTCGCGGCCATCGATCCGAAGGCCTGTATCCAGGATGTTGTTGCGGACGATATCCGCCTCAAGCTCCTTGAACAGCCCCTTGGCCTTATCGGCATCCAGCCCTTCGGCGAGGAGCGCCGCGGCGGCCTGTTTCTTGGCGGCGCCGATCTTCTCCTGGCGGACCTGCTTCACGGTTTCGGTATAGGCGGCGCGGATGCCGTCACGGGCCAGCGCGTCGATACGGGCGGTGAGGGTTTTCTGCTCCTCGGAGATTTCCGTCAGCGGCCAGGGGTCCTTGGCGGAATGTTCGGCCAGATCGATGATCGCCTGGATCACCGGCTGGAACGCGGCGTGACCGAAGCTTACGGCGCCCAGCATGATTTCCTCGGAAAGCTCGGAGGCCTCGCTTTCCACCATCAGCACGCCTTCAACCGTGCCGGCCAGCACCAAATCGAGCTTGCCCTCCTCGCGCTGCGCGGTGGTCGGGTTCAGCACATATTCACCGTCGATATAGCCAACGCGGGCGGCGCCGACGGGGCCGAAGAACGGAATACCGGAAATGGTCAGCGCGGCGGAGGCGGCGACCAATGCCAGCACATCCGGGTCGTTTTCCAGGTCATGGCTCAGCACCGTGACGATGACCTGAACTTCGTTCTTGAAGCCATGCGGAAAGAGCGGCCGGATGGGGCGGTCGATCAGGCGGGAGACCAGGGTTTCCTTCTCGGTCGGCCGGCCTTCGCGCTTGAAAAACCCGCCCGGAATGCGGCCGGCGGCGAAAAACTTCTCCTGGTAATTCACGGTGAGCGGGAAGAAATCCTGCCCCGGCTTGGGCGTCCTTGCCCCTACCACCGTGGCGAGCAGCACGGTATCGCCATAGGAGGCAACCACGGCGCCATCGGCCTGGCGCGCGACCTTGCCGGTTTCCAGGACCAGCTTGGCGCCGCCCCATTCGAGTTCTTTACGAAAATAACGATCAAACATCTAAATCTTCTCCATAGGCGGCGGACCGGAGGAGCAGAACTTTGATGGATCGGGGAAACCGGGGCGGCGGCGCCTCGGGCTGCATGGGTCTGGCTGTGAGGGGGATCACAGCCACGGACCATGTGGCCGGAAACGCCGCAAATAAAATCTGCCGGCGGTCTACGCGAGCATCAAAGCGCATACTCACGCCCGTTTGCCGCTTTAGTCTCTACCATATCCGGACCAATTTCCGCGATATGACCGCGCCACTTTGGCGCGATAAACTTGCTTAGCCCAAATCTTTGCGCCACGCCACAGGGGGCAAGTTATGGCTGCCAGCAGGCGGGTTTATGCTCAAGAACTTTACTTCAAGAGAGGGCCTCCGCCGCGGCGACCACCGGCCGGCTTTCGCGGGTGCCGCGCATGCGCTTATCCGGCTCCTTGGGATCGTTTGGGGAGATTTCGACGTAATCGGGAAATACTGCCAGCAAGGTGCCGACAAAGGGAAAATCCCCCAGCGCATCCGGCACGCGGTAGCTTACGATATCGCCTGGTTTGAAACTCGCAGGGTCGAAATTAAACTCGAACGGGCAGGACTCGCCCTCGCTTCCCATATTCTGCATGATCCAACCCTCCTGCGGCGGAGTATATCGCGCAACGGTCAAGCCTGCCAACATGATCGAGTTTCAACAAATCGCCAAGCCAGGTTCAACATGCGGGTGCGTAGAACTCCGCCGCGCATGCCCTGCTCCATGGCAGTAAATCATACAACCCGGATAACCAGCCGGATAACCAGGAGGAAGAGAAAACATGGAACAAATGAGCAACAATGCTCTGGACCGCGTTCGCGAGCGCGAATTCACGATCTGGGAAGAAGCCGGCGGAGATGAAAGTGAGGGCTTCAGAATGTGGCATAAGCTGCGCCCCATCCTCACCCGCCTATCAACCCTTCAGCCGCGCCAATTGGGCAAGGCCAGTTGGGCAAGGCGGGCGGGCGGAACAGGCTGAACTGAAAACGCAGCCCAACGCCCCGTTAATGCCGGCAGCCTAACGGTTTATCGGCCCGTTCATAGATTTTTTGAACCAGAGATGCTGTATGATTTTTATCATGACCGCTTCTCCTGGGCCATTGATGGTGCGCACGCGTTTGGCCAAAGGCGGCGTCTGGCCGCGCCGAAATGCGCCTTGAATGGAGCTTCTGCTTACCAAAGCCCTCGGCCTTTTAATCATCGCCGTACTGGTGGCGCTGGCGGCGCGATGGCTGAAGCTGCCTTACACGGTCGGGCTGGTCGGGGTTGGCATGGCGATGGCGATGGCGGCCACGCAAAAATCCGGTGAGGTCGTTCTTACCCATAATTTTGTCTTCGAATTTATCCTGCCGCCTTTGCTGTTCGAAGCCGCCATCAATATAAGGTGGCAGGAACTGCGGCGCGACCTCGGCGCCATTCTCACGCTGGCTATTTTCGGCACCTTGATTGCCGCCGCCGCCATCACTTTCGGCGTGAGATTTGGGCTCGGCTGGCCGCTTAAATCCGCCGCCTTGTTTGGCATTCTCATTGCCGCTACCGATCCGGTCGCCGTGATTGCCATGTTCAAGGATAATCACATCACCGGCCGGCTGCGCCTGCTCACCGAAAGCGAAAGCCTGCTCAATGACGGCGTGGCCGCCGTGCTCTTTGTTCTGGCCTTGGCTTGGGCGCAAACCTCATCCGCCCTCTCGCCGGGCTATGCCACCGAAACCTTGGGCTTAACCGTCGGTGGCGGCATTTTCGCCGGCTCGCTTTGCGCAAGCGCGGCGCTGGCCATCGCCGGCCATACCGGCGACCATCTGGTGGAAAGCACGCTCACCACCGTAACCGCCTCTGGCGCGGTTCAGCTCGCGCAATATTTTGGCGGCTCCGGCGTGCTCGCCACCATCAGCGCCGGCCTGCTGATCGGCAATTTCGGCGTACTGGCCGATGACGCGTCGAGCCGGCTCACCAGCCAGGGCCGCGAATTCGTATTGGCGTTATGGGAGTTCATCGCCTTCATCGCCAATTCGCTGGTTTTTCTCCTCATCGGCATGG
>JAMFRY010000212.1 GCA_026225015.1 Alphaproteobacteria bacterium | reverse complement strand
GGCCAGCGGGATGAACCAGAACCAGCCATTATCGAACCAGACGATAGTGATATTGCCTTCCGCCTGACCCGCCAGACGGCGCGCTCCGGTGAAATGGCCAAAGATCGCGGCGCTGTTATTTCTGTGATTTCGCTCCTTGATACCCATCTGCGCCGCCAGCAGCGTATCGCGCCCGGAAGCGTCAACGACGAATCCTGCACGCCAACGCCGCGTCTGTCCCTCCTCGTCGCGGCCGGTAATCGTCGGGTTGCCTTGGGCGGGAAAATCGACGGCGGTAACCCGGCACCCTTCAATAACCTCAGCACCTTTTGTGGCCGCATTCTTCAATAGAATATGATCGAACGTCGAGCGGCGGACCTGAAACGCATAGGGAAAGCGCTTGTCCCAGGCATCGGCAAAATCATATCTGACGCTTTTGCCATGAAAAGCCGAGACGAATTCGATGCCATGCTTGCGCATCGAGCTTTCCTCGACGTCCTCCCGGACCCCAAGCTGGTCAAGTAACGGCAAATTATGCGGCAATAACGACTCACCGATATGGAAACGCGGATGCCGGTCTTTCTCAACCAATACGACCCGTCGGCCGCGTTGCGCCAGCAAGGCCGCAATGGTGGACCCTGCGGGACCGCCACCCACCACAAACGCGTCACAATCTACGAAAGTTTCAGGCTTCTCAACATGCTGAAGCTGTACCAAGCGCTGAAAGCTCCCTTATCTTTACCCGCGTGCAGGACGCAGAAGATTGACCTGGGACAGGTATCCTCCGAATAACCCTTACCACTATTAAGCCACAGGCGCGCTGACATGTCCAACGATCACGAGCGCCTGAAAATGACGCGGTTACAAGGACTTAGGCCGGAGCAGTCCGCTAATTCACCGCAGAGGTTAAACGCGGTGCGCGACTTATTTAATCGGTCGGCGCCGTTTTACGACCAGGTGAACGAGGTCTTTTCGCTTAGATCTGGGGCATGGTATCGCCGATTCTGTCTACGTCGGGCCGGCCTGCGCCCTGGCGCTCAAGTGGTCGATATAGGCGTCGGAACCGGCCTGCTGGCGCGCGAGGCGCTCAGCCTCACGGGTGACCCCCGCTCGGTTATCGGCATCGACATCAGCGAGGCGATGCTGGCGATCGCGCACAAAAATCTCGGGATACCGCTGGTCCAGTGCGCAGCCGAGGCGCTTCCGCTGAAGCCCGCCATTGCTGACTTTGTAACCATGGGTTACGCGCTTCGCCATGTGGCGGATCTGGAGGTAGTCTTGCGTGAGGCATGTAGAATACTGCAGCCGGGCGGGCGCATCGTGCTCCTGGAAGTTGGAGCACCACGCTTCTGGATCAATCGCATGCTGGCGACGGCCTATGTCGGCGGCCTGCTGCCGCTGCTCTCATTGCTGCTGACCCGTAAACGCGGCGCCCGGACATTAATGCGCTACCATTGGGATACGATCGCCAATATCATGCCTCGGGAAGCCATCGTGCGTGTCATGACCGAAAGCGGGTTTTCCCGTGTAAAATGCGAGAGCTATTTCGACTTGTTCCAATGCTACGTTGGTGACAAGCCGAGCGCGGCCCAGCCGAACGCGTAGCCCATGATCACCGCCGTCCCGCTCATCACCTCGACCCAGCACACCGAGGATCTGTTAGTCTCCACCCTGGTTCAGTTGATCATCATGATCGGCGCCGCACGCATCATGAACCGGGCGGTGCGCCGGTTCGGCCAGCCCGGTGTGGTCGGCGAGATTGTCGCGGGACTTCTTCTCGGACCTTCACTGTTCGGGCATTTCTGTCCAATTATCTCGACTGAAATATTCGGCGCCAGACCCTCCCCTCCGATTGTCGTCCTGTCGCAAATCGGCCTGATGCTGCTGATGTGTCAGATCGGCATGAGTTTCGAGTTTGGCCATTTGCGTGAAGCGCGCGCACGCAAGGGCTTAGCGCCTATCGCGGCTGCGTCGGTCCTGGTCCCGTTTGGTCTTGGCATATGGATTGGCCACCTCTCCGCGCCAATATTCGCCGGGCATATACCGGTATCCGTATACGCCCTTTTCTGCGGTGTTGCCTTGGCAATCACCGCGGTGCCGATCCTAGGCCGAATTCTAACAGAATACGGTATGCGCGGGCATGAGCTCGGTGTCCTCGCCATATCCTGCGCGGCAATCAATGACGTAATCGGTTGGCTTTTATTAGGTTGCGTATCGGCGGTCGCAACGGCAACATTCAGCCCTTATAGGGCATTATTGCAGGTCGTCGGGACCTTAGGTTTCGGATTGCTATGCTGGTTTTTTCTCCGACCGGCCGCTCACGCGCTGCTGCGGAAGTTGCCGGTGGTCGACGGGGAGATCCCGCCCACGTTGATGGCCGTGGTCCTCGCCGGCATATTCGGCCTTGGCATGTGCACGTATCAGCTCGGCATCTTCACGATCTTTGGTGGCTTTGCCGCTGGATTGCTGTTGCATCGCGATCGCGCTTTTGTCGAGGCTTGGCGCCGTCAGGTCGGCGTATTCGTCATGGTCTTCTTCCTGCCGGTTTTCTTCACATTCACCGGCCTGCGCACCAACCTGCTGGGACTGACGACTGGCACCGATTGGATTTGGCTGGGCGTTTTCCTTTCCACCGGCATCCTGGGAAAAATCATTCCGGTTTACATTGCAAGTAGGCTCACAGGTTATGGCGGCGCTGCGGCACTTCTCATCGGCGCTTTGATGAACACGCGAGCCTTGATGGAGCTGATCGTTCTCAATATCGGCTTGGAGACAGGCTTTCTCCCGCAGAAGGTTTTTACGATGCTGGTCATTATGGCCGTTGTAACAACGCTTATGACTGGGCCTTTACTGAGAATTCTGATGCCGAAACTTGATTTGGTGCTTCCGGGATTTGTCGAGGCGTAGTTGGTTAGGGCAAGGTTCAGGCCTTCAAATCGTGCCCGGAGCATTGAAAGGCTTCGATCTCGACAAGCAAATCGGACCTACAAATATCGGCTTGAACGTAGAGTCGGTTCGTATCGGCGCCAAACATCACATCGATCGCAGTGTTGACTGCTTCAAGAAACGCCGGATTCTGCAGGTAGATTTTCAATGCGTAGAGGCCGGTCATGGGGACCGACGCTTGGCGCGCTGCGGCGCCGATTAACGCTCGCAAATTCTCGATGGTCTCGGCGATCTGACCCTGCAGATCACCGCAATGGCGCGTTTCGTGGCCGACGATGCTGGCCGTCCCTGAAATGAAGAGAGACTCCATGCCACCATGTACGTAGATTGAAGCACGGGAAAAGCCTGGGCTACGGGGGCCGTAAGCCAGCGGGTACTCGTAGGCACTCACCTGGCGAGGGTTTTCGACCGTCGTTGCCGCGGTGCGCGCTGCTAAGAAATAAATGACTGAGCCGCCGCGGCGAGCGCCGACGCAGCTGGCGGCAGGCGGAAACGTCTGCTGCAACCGGGCCTGAAACGCATTATGGCGTCCGATATTGAAGCACCTATATCGCTCTAACTCACCATCAAATTCGGCGATGGATGTAAGGTAATTCCAGAACCTGATCGGTATCTTCAAACCGACTTTGTCCATGAAATCAAAGATGTTCAAATAAGCTGCTTCAACGGCGTCTGCCAACGAAGTACCCTCGGCCTCTTCAAGCTCAATTGCGCCGAAGGCCAATTCCTCGTTGGACGCACCTATTACTGAACCCAACTGGCACGGCCGGCTGGGAGATGCCGACGTCCAGACTTCAAACATCGGCTCGCGGGCTATCGGCACGAGCGGCGTGGCAACGAATGGGTAGGCCAAAGGTAGAAAAACAGGGCGCTCTGCGCCGTAACCAATTACCCCAGTTACCAAGTTAGGATGTTCAATCAGTTGCCGCAACTTTTGGCTTGAAAGGTAGCTGACATTAAGCGCAGTTCCTGACGCTTCAAATGGAGGCTTGCCGGGAGAAGAATATAGCTTACTCAAAACGGCTCCATCGATCATGGGTTTCACCATTTTAACCAGAAAGTGATCGGCAGCTAGCGAAGTCACCTCCAGAAGCTCAGCTTTGCCATCTCCGAAGCGATTTTCGACGTTTGATGCGGATTCCGACGGATGCCGGCCGGGGATTCCGGTTTGATGTCGGCCAGGGTTCTGATTTGAAGCCGGCCACCATTCCGATTTAATTCCGGCCACTTGGCGGGGCATTTCCGGCGTTTTCGGCTGGGTCAGCAACTCGGGCACCTGGTTTCTCGTGATCAACCACGAGGAGGACTGGATGCCGGCGAAGAGAGAGCTGACGACGAGGCAAATACGATACACATTACGGCTGGCGAGCGAGGGTGTCAGCGCGCGCGAGATCGGTCGGATGCTTGGTGTTGCCCGGAGCACCGTGCAGGATAACCTGAAGCGCGCACAGGTGGCTGGTTTGGCCTGGCCGCTGCGGGCGAGTTGACCGATGCGGCACTGGAAGCGCGGTTGTTTGCCCGCAGCGGGGCGCCGCGCGGCATGCGCCGGCGTGCTGAGCCGGTCTGGAGCGAACTGGTTTGCGAGCTCAAGCGCCCTGGCGTTAATCTGATGGTTCTTTGGGAAGAGTACCGCGCGGGGCATCCGGACCTGTCATGAATACTATTAACGCACGAGAAGCAGCCGCAAGGATCATCCAAGATGCAGGAGGGGAACTTGTTGGACGAACACGCTTGCAGAAGGTGACTTATTTGGCGCAATTGGCTGGGTTTGGGAAAGAATTTGAGTTCGAATACCGCCACTATGGCCCGTTCCGCGAAGACTTGGCCCGCGGTATGGAAATTGCCGCAGGGCTTGGGCCTGTCAAAGAAATTGAGCGGCAGGCTGATTGGGGCGGGAGATATTCAATCTATTCTCTTCCGAACGCACAGATCCCTCATAATCCCGGCAGGGCTGCGTTTATCCAGCAAGCCAAGCTTATCGATGCCAATGAGTTGGAGTTGGCGGCAACCGCCGCGTTTATTTGCACGGTCGACGGCATTGGGAATGGCAAGGCAGGCAACCCGTGGGCAGAAACCAAACGACGAAAACCCGAGAAAGCGACCCAAGTTCGCATACTAAGAGCAGCTCAAGCTTATGAAACATTGCGTAGGCTTGTAACACCAAAGGCTCTCCCTCCTCTACCTTCTCCTTAGTGACACGGCCAAGACCTAATTGTCCCATTGAGGCTACAAGCAGTACTCGTTAGCAGCGGTACAATTCGAAACGGCATTGTACCGCTTTTGGCGTTTAATGTCTGCTTTTCCAGTTGCGCATGCGAAACCGAACATTCCGCCCCCGGCCACATGCTGCCGTAGATTCAGACTGACCCGCCACCCTTTTTGCTTCATTTTCTTCAGAAACAAGACCTCAGCTACCGTATAACGCCCACTTCCATCAGCCGCTGCTGCTCCACCTCGGAAATGCCCAGCACCTCGCCGAATATATATGCGTTATGCTGCCCCAGAACCGGGGCACCGTCATGGATCGCCGCCGCGTTCGACATTTGCCAGGCGGGGCCGATGATCGGGCGGTTATTGCCATCCGTATCCTTGACGTAGCGATAGAAACCGCGCGCCCAGAGGTGCTCATCAGTCACCAGGTCGAGCGAATTGGCGGATTTGGCCGCGGCGATGCCGGCTTCCTGCAATTTCGCCTCCAATATCCGCGCATCCTGTGATTGCGTCCACGCGCCAACCAGCCGGTCGAGTTCTTCCTCATGTACTTTGCGTAGCGCCAGACTGCCAAATTCCGGACTTGTCCCGAGTTCACCCCGCCCCATCACGGCGCAGAGTGCGGCCCAAGCTCCGTCGCCGGAGACCGCAATCGCGATCCAATCACCATCCAGGCAGGGATAAACATTGTGCGGCGCCATCTCGGCATGGCGGTTGCCGTCGCACACCGCGATCCTGCCGTTCAGGCTGTAATCCATGAAGCTGTCACCGATCATGCTGGTGATCGTCTCCACCGCGGACACATCCACGAACTGCCCTTCCCCGGTACGCTGCCGATGCGCCAGGGCAACCAAAGCGGCATAGGCCGCGACATTACCAAACGTGGAATCCGCATAGCGTATATTCATGCCAAGCGGCTTCTCGCCGGCATACCCCACCAGCGCGCTCAGGCCGCCAATCGCATCGAAGCAGGGGGCGTAGCCGGTCTGATCGGCAAGCGGCCCTTCGCTGCCATACATGCCCATCGAAACATAGATGATGTCCGGTTTCACCGCCTTGCAGGCCGCATAGCCGAGCCCCAGCCGGTCGATCGCGCCGGGCCGCAGATTCTCGATCAGAATATCGCATTGGCTCAGCAATTGTTTCAGCAGCGCGATGCCCTCGGCGGATTTCATGTCGATCTGCACGCTGAGCTTCTGCGGGTTGACCGCCATGAAACCCGGCGCCTTGTTGATGTCATCCACCCCATAGACGCGCGTGACATCGAGCGAACCAAGACTTTCCACCCGGATGGCCTCGGCGCCCAGAAAACCAAGCTGCCTTCCGGCGTAAGGTCCAGCCCAGACTTTGGTAAGCTCAAGGACACGGAAGCCCTCCAACGGCCCGCCACGGCGCATCCGGGCGGGAAACGCTTTCGGCTCAGGAGCGCTCCGAATATCGGGCGCAGAGCGTTCAAAAATCGCATCGTTATGCTGGCCAAGAAGCGGCGCCGGCGAGGTTATGCGCGCCGGCGTGACGCTGAGCTGGTAGGGCACGGTCGGGTAGCGGGCACGGCCGAAGCTCGGATGCTCGACCTCGACGAAAAATCCGCGATGCGCAAGTTGCGGCGAACGCAACAGATCGCTCGAATCATTAACCGGCACCAGCGTCACGCCCACCGCCTGGGCTGCCTCCGCGGCTTCGTCCTTGTCCTGGGTTTTCAGCCAATCGCCAAGATGCTGGCGGCAAAGGGCAATGCGCTCCGGCGTCAGCCCGCGTTCCAGCCAGTTATTGGGGAATTCGCGCATCCAGTCCGGGTCGCCGAGCAGCGCGCGAATGCCTTCCCAATGCTGCGGCGACGACATCCAGAGATAAACGAAGCCCTGGCGGCAGGCAAAATAGCCTGACGGGCCGCCGAGATCGAAGCGCGCTCGGCCGGCATCCACATCCATATCGCCGGCGATCATCTGGCCGAGCACATAATCAACGCGCGAGGCCAGCACCTCCTGCGCCGAAATATCGATGGAGCCGCCGCGTCCGGTGGATTGCCGCCCGACCACGCTGGCGGCGATACAAAGTGCCGCGTCCAGCCCGGCTTCGTAGCTGGCGAGAAACCGCCCCGCGCCCTTCAGCGGCGGGCGGCTATTATCGCTACCGCTTGGCGTATGATAGCCCCAGCCGCTGCTTTGAAACACTGTGAGATCCTCCGCATGCCGGCGCAAGGCGGGGGCGGACAGGCCAAACGGCGTGATGCCGCAGAGGATAAGGCCGGGATGCGTGGCCTCGATTGTCTCCGGGTCGATGCCGATAGATTTCAGCCAGCCGGGCGGGTGATCGTCGATCACGATATCGGCCTGCGCAATCAACTCCGCCAGCTTCGCCTTGCCCACATCACTATCCAGGTCGAGCGTGACGGAATGCTTGTTGGTGTTGAGATAGGCAAACAGTCCGCTCGCCTCGCCATCCGCGCCTTGCTTGGAAAACGGGCCAAGATGCCGCGTCCGGCTACCGGTTCCGGGCCGCTCGATTTTTAACACCGTGGCGCCGAAATCGGCCAGCAGCTTACCGCAGAATTCGCCGGCGACGTTCTCGGCCAGCTCGATGACGTTAAAGCTGTTCAGTGCGGACAAGAAATGCTCCCCAAAATGCGGGTCAATAATGCTCGCCAACCAGCGCTTCGCTCTTGGCCCAAAGCGCCAAGGCGCGCTCAGGGTCCAGGGCGTAACTTGCGACGCCCGGTCCCATCGGGCCAGTGGCGATGACGGGGGCGATGACGGGTGCAACGTGGCAGTCTTCGCAATAGCGGCCGCCAACCCGTTCCGCTCCGGCGGTTACGCCCGCCCAGAGCGAGGTGGATGCGCCTTCCTTCACGGTCTTGCGGACGAATTTCCAGGCCTCTGCGCCGGCGCTCGCCTCCAGCGTCTTGCGCTGGGCCTCGCGCGTGGCCGGGTCCATGTGGCGGCCAAGTTCGGTGGCAACCCCGCCTGGATGAACCGCGGCGGTGCGAATGCCGCGCCCCTGGTGGCGCCGGTCGAACTCCACGGCAAACAGAACGTTGGCGGTCTTTGAGCGCCCATAGCCAAGATAGGGTGAATAGGGCGTATGCTCGAAATTCGGGTCCTCCAGATCGACATCGGAAATATGATGCGCGGAGGATGCCAGCACGATGACCCGCCCGCCCGGCGCGATTTGCGGCGCCAGCCGGTTCAGCAGCACGAAATGGCCCAGATGGTTGGTGCCGAACTGAGTCTCGAAACCATCGACAGTGCGGCCGAACGGCGGCCCCATGACTCCGGCATTGGCGAAAATCAGATCGAACGGTCCGGACGCAGCGAGCAAATCGGCGCAGCGCCGCACGCTGGCCAGCGACGCAAGGTCCAGCTCGACGATGCTGAAGCGCTCCGCCGAAGCTGCGTCTTCCCGAATTTCCGAAGTCGCCGCCTCCGCCTTGGCAAGGTCCCGTGCCGTACCGATGACCGTGGCGCCGTGTGCCGCCAGAGCGCGGGACGTCTCGATACCGATGCCGGCCGAGACGCCGGTGACAAGCGCGCGCTTGCCGGTAAGATCGATCCCGGCCAGGACTTCATCTGCCGTCGTCAGCGCGTGAAAACCATTTACCGTCATGGCGCGACCGTCTCCCGGGTTTCGGCGGGCTGGTTTTTGGCGCGGGCGGCGATGTCGTTGGCGGCGATGAAGCCGAACACCATGGCCGGGCCGATGGTCCCGCCCGCACCCGGATAATTCAAGCCGAACGGACTGCCGGTGGCGTTGCCGGCGGCATATAACCCGGCGATCGGCTGGTCGTTTCCATCCAGCACCCGCGCCTTGTAATCCGCCTTCAACCCGCCTTTGGTGCCAAGATCGCCGAGCTGGATCGGCACGGCATAGAACGGCGCCTTCTGAACAGCGCCCAGAGCCGGGTTCGGCTTGCAGGTAGGGTCGCCAAAACTGCGGTCGTAAATCGTGCTGCCGCGGCCAAATTCCGGGTCCTCGCCGGCCGCCGCATAGCCATTGATGCGCCGAACGACATCTTCGAGCTTGGCCGGCCCAATGCGCAATTTCGCCGCCAGGCCGGCAATGCTGTCCGATTTGAAAATATAATGATCCCACCAATCCACCGGAATCGACCGGTCAGGCATGATCGCGGAGGGCAGAAACCCGCCGGCGGTAAATTTGGCGCGGAACACGGAATCGAACACCAGCCAGCAGGGCAGATTGGCGCCGCTGCGCTTCTGGTCCTCCACCATCGCCACGCCGAAGCGGTCATAGCTGCAGCTTTCATTGACGAAACGATCGCCATTGCGGTTGACGCAGACGCTATAGGGGCGCCCGACATCGAATACCGCCTGATGCACCTCCTCGAAATTCGAGGCGCTGGCGCTGGGCATGATCATGGTCGGCGCCCACCAGCCTTCGGCGGTATGTTCGGTGGTGGCGCCGATGGCTTCGGCGGCGCGCAAACCATCCCCGGTATTGGCGCCCTGCGGCGTGCTGGTCCACCAGATGGAGGTTTTCACCGGATAGAACCGGTCACGCAACTCCTGATTCCATTCAAACCCGCCAGTGCAGAGGATCACGGCGTGGCGCGCCTGCAGGGTTTCACGCGTGCCGAAGCGGCTTGCCTCAACGCCGCTGACCTTACAGCCTTCGACGACCAGCGATTCCAGCTTCGTCTCAAGCCGGATTTCAATACCTTTTTTGAACACCTGCTCCAGCATCGGGCCGATCAGCGCATTGCCGGACGTGTACCAGCGGTCACGCTTGGTCAATTTGCGCGTCTTGCGGTCCACCCAATAGCGGCCGATGACGCGCGCCAGCATGCGCTGCCAGCCTTTGCCGCGCGCCGCGATGGTGAAGGTCTCTTCCAGATTCATGGCATAGCGGTTGAACAATTTGAACCGCGGAAACTGTTCGCGGACCAGCGGAAATTTGATCCCGAGCCGGCTACCATCCCACATCGGCAGCACCAGCGAACGGTCGGCCCGCGAGCCCGGTAGCTCGGCGAAATAATCCGGCCAGGGCATGGAGATGAAGTTGATCCCCTGATTGCCGAGATAGCTCAGCATCTCCCGCCCGGTATCCACATAGGCTTCCAGACGCGGCCGGTCGACCGGCTCGCGGATCACCGCATCCAGATAGGTGAGCGTTTGCTCGCGCGTATCGGTCGTGCCGGCCAGGCCGTGATTGGGAATCCACGCCACGCCGCCCGAAGTCGCGGAAGTGCCGCCATATTTATGGGTCTTTTCGATGACGAGGACGCTAAGCCCCAGATCATGCGCGCGCAGCGCCGCCAGCAGCCCGGCAGCACCAGAGCCCACCACGATGACATCATGCGTTTGCGCCATTTCTCTCCCGCTTTTTTCAAACCTGCGCCGAGACTAGCCACCTCAACCGCCCGCGTCGATCACCGGCGGCGGACCGCTTCGCGCAATTGCGATTTCCGGCTTGCCGCGATGCCAGCACGGTCAAGCGCGGATTCGCGGCTCGGCTATGACTTGCTGGCCTATGACCGTATCAATGATATGGCGGCAAACAAGGAATTCTTTTCAAATTCGTACAAAGCATGTGATCGCTCCAGCACAGCACCTGGGCAAGCTCCGGGAGTGCCGCTGGTGACCAAAACAGTTGTGAAGTTGCAGGATCGCTATGTGCAGCCATCCGGGCGGGTGTTGTTGTCCTCGATGCAGGCGCTCGTCCGGCTGCCGCTGGATCAGGCCAGGCGGGATCGCGCCGCCGGGCTGATCACGGGTGGCTATGTCAGCGGCTATCGAGGCTCGCCCATCACGACGCTGGACGCGCAGCTCTGGGCCTCAAAAAAACTTCTGGATGAGTATTCCATCCACTTCGAACCGGGGTTGAATGAGGAGCTGGCGGCGACCAGCCTGCGCGGCACGCAGCAACTGGACTGGTTCGGCAAGTCGCGCTTCGAGGGCGTGTTCGCCATGTGGTACGCCAAGGGCCTCGGCGTGGACCGCGCCTGCGAGGCGCTGAAGCTGGCCAATTTCGAGGGAACCTCTGCGAAGGGTGGCGTTCTGGTGGTGGCCGGCGACGATCACGCCGCGAAATCCTCCGCCTCTGCGCATCAATCCGAGCATACGCTGATCGCCGGCTTCATCCCGATCCTCACGCCCTCAACGACGGCTGAGATTCTGGAATACGGCCAGCTTGGCTGGGAGATGTCGCGGTTCTCCGGGCTGTATATCGGGCTGAAAACTGTCACCGATATGCTCGACCTCACCAGTACCGTCGAACTGCCGGAAATTTCGATCCATCGCCCGGCGCTGGCCAACGGGACGATGCTCAATCTGCGCCGTGGCGCGGCCGCCCTGGTGCAGGAATCCCTGGTGGTGAACCAGCGCCTGCCGGCGGCGATCGCTTTCGCACAGGCCAACGGGCTGAATCGGGTCGTCACCGGCGATCGGCCGGGCGGCGAACCCGCAAAGCTGGTGATTATCAGCGCCGGCAAAGCCTATCTCGATGTTGCCCAGGCGCTGCGCGATCTCGATCTGGACGACGACGCCTGCCGCCGGCTTGCACTGTGCGTCGTCAAGCTCGGCATGACCTGGCCGCTGGACGCGGATTTTGTGCGCAGCGCGTGCGCCGGAGCCCGCGCCGTTCTGGTGGTGGAAGAAAAACGCCCGGTGATCGAGGAACAATTGGCGAGCGCGCTTTATTCCCTGCCTGGCGAGCGGCCCGCCATTCTCGGCAAGCGCGATGCGGGCGGCCAAGTGCTGTTTCCGCTGGATAACGTTCTGGACCCTGCAATGGTGCGCCATGCCATCATGGGCCAATTACAGGCTTTCGGGCTGCTGGATGCGGTGATCCTGCGCCGCGCCGGCTTGCTCGATGCCCTGGCGGTGGCGCAGACGCCGGCCCCGGCGGTGCGCCCGGCTTTTTTCTGCTCCGGCTGCCCGCATAACACCAGCACCAATGTGCCCGACGGCAGTTTTGCCCTGGGCGCCACCGGCTGCCACGGCCTGGCCGCCTATATGCCCGAACGTCGGACCATGCATGTTGTCGGCATGGGGGCGGAGGGTCTGACCTGGGTCGGCGCGCAGCATTTCTCCGACACGAACCACGTATTCGCCAATATGGGCGATGGCACCTACACCCATTCCGGCATTCTCGCGATCCGCGCGGCGGTGTCGGCGAAGGCCAATGTGACCTTCAAAATCCTGTTCAACGATGCCGTAGCGATGACCGGCGGCCAACCGCTGGAAGGCAATGTCAGCGTCGAGATGATCGTGCGCGAATGCTTGGCCGAGGGCGCGGCGAAGGTTTTGCTCCTCAGCGACGAGCCGGAAAAATACACCAATCTGCCCGCCAATGTGCGGGTTCAGGACCGCGACTATCTGGATGAGGCGCAGCGCGAATTGCGGGAGGTCGCCGGCGTCACCGCGATTGTCTATGCGCAGACCTGCGCCAATGAAAAACGCCGCCGCCGCAAGCGTGGCGAATACCCCGATCCGGATTTGCGCCTGTTCATCAACCCGGCGGTTTGCGAGGGCTGCGGCGATTGCTCGGTGCAGTCCAATTGCATGAGCGTGACGCCGCTGGAAACCGAATTCGGCCGCAAGCGAATGATCGACCAGTCGAACTGCAACAAGGATTACAGCTGCATTAAAGGGTATTGCCCATCTTTCGTGTCGGTGCGCGGCGCGCAGCCCAAAAAGCGGGCGATGAATACCGACGGCCTTGCCCCGCTGATCGCGGCATTGCCGGAGCCGGAAGTCGTGGATGTAAGCCAAGGCTATTCCATGATGGTCACCGGAATCGGCGGCACCGGCGTGTTGACCGTGGGCGCCGTTCTGGGCATGGCGGCGCATATCGAGGGCAAAATCGCCAAGGTGCTGGACATGACCGGCATGGCGCAAAAAGGCGGCGGCGTGATGAGCCATGTGCGCATCAGCCATGATACCGCGCAAATCCCCAGCGCGCGGCTGGGCGCGGGGCAGACAGACCTGTTGATCGCCTGTGATCTGATCGTCGCCTCCGGCCCCGATGTCGGCAAAACCCTGCGTTCCGACACCAAGGTGATCGTCAACGAGGATGTGGCGCCGACCGGCGATTTCCAGACGCGGCCGGATATCGACCTGCGGCCGGCGACATTCCTTGACGCCATCGCGCCCCGCGTCGAGCAAGGCAATATCCTGCTCCTGCAGGCCGGCGGCTTGGCAGCTAGGCTGCTCGGCGATACGATTTTCACCAATCTGATGATGATTGGTTTTGCGGCGCAAAAAGGGCTGCTGCCGGTCGGGCTGGAAGCGATCGAGGAAGCGGTCAGGCTCAACGGCACGGCGGTCAAACAGAACCTGCAGGCGCTGGCAATCGGCCGGATCGCCTCGGAAAACCCCGAAGCCCTGGCGGCACTCGCCAAATTGCCAGGAGCGGAGGCGCCGCGGACGCTGCCCGAGATGATCGAGAGCCGCGTCAAGCATCTGACCGCCTATCAGAATGCAGCCTATGCGAAGCAATACACTGATTTCCTCGACCAAATCCGGGCCGAACTGCAAAGCCACGGCGTCGCGGAGGCAGAAGCCTTTCTGCTGCAGATCGCCGATCAGCTGGCGCGGCTGATGGCCTATAAGGACGAATACGAGGTGGCGCGGCTGTTTACCGACCCGAAATTCCGTGCCGCGCTGAACGCCCAGTTCGAAGGCGATTTCAAAATCGCGGTGAACCTGGCATCGCCGCTGATTTCCTGGCGCCGCGACGCCAAGACCGGCCGGCCGCGCAAGGTCCAGCCCGGGCCGTGGATTTTCCCGGTGTTCAACATACTCACC
This sequence comes from Alphaproteobacteria bacterium, assembly GCA_026225015.1. Taxonomy (GTDB): domain Bacteria; phylum Pseudomonadota; class Alphaproteobacteria; order Acetobacterales; family Acetobacteraceae; genus Acidocella. The sequence goes on along the minus strand of JAMFRY010000212.1, from coordinate 1,927 downwards.
CGGATGAAGCGCTTGCGCGGCACCAGGCTCGACCCGTTCGGCTACATGCCGGAGCGCCGGCTGGAACGGCGGCTGATCCAGGAATATCGCGAATTGATTCTGAACCTGGCCGGCAGCGTCACCACGGCGACACTCCCCCAGGCGGCCGAAATCGCCGGCGCGGCGCGGCTGATCGCGGGCTACGGACCGGTGAAGGAAGCCGGCGTGCATGCTTATCAGGCAAGGCTCACGATCCTGCAGCAGGAATACCAGGCAGCCGCGAACCGTCCGCCGGTCAAGCTTGGCGCGCCGCAGGGGGAGACGGTTTAGCGCCTAAGCGACGACCAGCCAGCCCAAGCTCGAAGAATTTCAGTTCCGTACCTACGACAAGCTCCGCTATGGCGATACCGACCGGCAAGGCCATGCCAACAACGCCACGTTCGCCACCTTCCTGGAAAGCGGCAGGGTCGATCTGATCGAGGGCTGGTCTTGGCGCGGTGCCACGGCGAGCTTTGTCACTGCCCGGCTGGAATTGGATTTTGTGGCCGAAGTGCTCTGGCCCGGCACGGCGGAGATCGGCACTTCGGTGGTGAAGATCGGCCGCAGCTCGTTCACGCTGTCGCAGGCCGTATTCCAGTCTCGCCGCCTCGTCACAACGGCGCAAACCGTGATGGTCTATGTCGACAACACCACCCACCGCTCGACGCCGTTGCCGGAGGCGGCGCGCGCTGAACTGTTGCCGTCATAGGGAGGCGACCAACTCCGGCTGCGTTGACGACGGCCAAGTACGAGGATGTTGGTCATGTCAGCGGCGGCCACAAAACGTGCTTTGCACCTTGCTCCTTCTTTACCTTTGCCATCTCGTGCAGCATGCATTTCAGATCGACGATCGCCTGTTCCTCATCTGGCGGCAGATGCTCAAGCTTGACGTGCTTGAGCAGCACGATGAGCGCATCACCAATGCGGCCCAATTGTTTGCCGTAGCTGGCGACGGATAACAAAGCCTCTTCTATGGCGGGGTTAGACGACTGTCCGACATTGATCGTCAGTGGAAAAATGCTCTGAGTTACGTTGCCCGAGAGCGGTAGCTTAACGTCCGGCATGGCTCAACTCCTGAGATATATTGTACCGCTAAACGGTACCTCATTCCTACATTGAGCGGAGCCCGGATCAACTCCCGGCGTAGGGCGGATCGGTGATCCGCCCTTCGAATTACTTGCGTTGCCAGTCCGGCTTCTTCGGCGGCATTGCCAGATATTTATCCACCGCGGCCTCGAAATGGCGGATGCGGATTTCCTGGTAATTGCCCAGCGTCAGCCCGCGTTTGGCGCTCGCCTCCACGCCCTCCTGCTGCAGGAACAGATTGTCAGTGTCCTGGTCCAGAATGGCGCCGAAACCGGGGTCCATGCCCTCGGCCTCTTTGAAGGATTGCTCGGGTTGGAGCTCGATTACCTCTGCCGGCGCTGGCCGCACACCATCCTTGCCGACTGGCCGCAAAAACAACACTTCGTAGAGGCATTCCCTGTGGTTCCCCTTGATCGGGCGGAAGCGATAGACCATGGGCAGAGAGATGCCGGGGAAGAGGAAGCAGTTAGGAAATACGGTATAGGAGAAGCAGTCCAGTATTTCCGAATCCGAAACCTCCGCCAGATCGCTATTGGTGGCTTTTTCGAACATACCGCGGAACATGTCCGCCATCACCTGCCGCGCCGTATTATCTTGCAGGGTGGCCTTATTGCCCTCCAAAAATGAACTATCGCCGACGGTGAACTGGTCCAGAATATCCTGCTCAGTATATTTGCCGGTCAGATGCGGGCTCAACACGCCCAGCGGCGAGATGAAGCGGTCCACATGCTCGCCGTAAATATCATATTGCGAATTAGCGTCGCCATTGGAAACCGCAACCTGCGGATGGGTTTCAATGACGTGATAGGCTTCCTGGAAGGCT
>JAMFRY010000211.1 GCA_026225015.1 Alphaproteobacteria bacterium | reverse complement strand
TGATCAAGTTGTCATCGCCAGCTATGCCCGCACCCCGATGGGCGGGTTTCAGGGCGCGTTCAATTCCGTGAAATCGACTGAGCTAGGTGCTGCCGCCATAAGGGCGGCGGTGCAGCGCGCCGGCGTCCCGCCGGAAGCCGTGGAGCGGGTCTATATGGGCTGTGTGCTGCCGGCCGGGCTCGGCCAGGCGCCGGCGCGGCAGGCGGCTCTGGCGGCCGGTCTGCCGATTTCCGCCGAAGCGTCCACCGTAAACAAGATGTGCGGCTCGGGCATGCAGACCGCCATCATGGCGCATGATGCGCTTTTGGCCGGATCGGCCGATGTGATCGTGGCCGGCGGCATGGAGAGCATGACCAACGCGCCCTATTTGCTGGGCAAGCATCGCGGCGGCGCGCGCATCGGCCATGACGTGATCAAGGATTCGATGATGCTGGATGGGCTGGAAGACGCCTATACCCCGGGCAAGGCGATGGGCGAATTCGCGCAGGATACGGCGAATGAATATCAGTTCACCCGCGGCGAGCAGGATGAATACGCGCTGCGCTCGCTCGATCGCGCCAAGCAGGCGATTGCCTCCGGCGGTTTTGTCAAGGAGATCACGGCGGTGAAGGTGGCCGGCAAAAGCGGCGAAATTTCCGTGGAGGTGGATGAGCAGCCCGGCAACGCCAAGCCTGAGAAAATTCCCGGCCTGAAGCCGGCTTTCGCCAAGGATGGCACGATCACCGCCGCCAGCTCCGCCTCGATTTCCGACGGCGCCGCGGCTCTGGTGCTCACCCGCGCCTCGGTTGCCGGCAAATTGGGCCTGAACGTGGTGGCCCGCGTGGTCGGCCATGCCGCGCATGCGCAGGAACCCTCCAAATTCGTCACCGCGCCGGTTTATGCCATCCGCAAGCTGCTGGAGAAAACCGGCTGGCAGGCGAGCGATGTGGATCTGTTCGAGGTGAATGAGGCCTTTGCCGTGGTGGCGATGATCGCTGCCAAGGAGATCGGCATCCCGGCCGATAAACTCAACGTGAATGGCGGGGCTACCGCTTTGGGCCATCCGATCGGCGCCTCCGGGGCGCGGATCATCGCCACCTTGATCGCGGCGCTGGAGACGCGCGGGGGCAAGCGCGGCATCGCCTCCTTGTGCATCGGCGGCGGCGAGGCCACGGCATTCGCCGTCGAGCTGGTATAACGAGCAGGGGAGGAGTAAAAATATGGAATTGCAGGGAGTTTCGGCGATCGTCACCGGCGGCGCCTCCGGCCTGGGCGGCGCCACGGCGGAATTGCTGGCGGCGCAGGGCGCGAAGGTTGCGATTTTCGACTTGAACGAGGAGCTTGGGAACGCCCATGCCGCGAAGATCGGCGGCGCGTTCTTCAAGGTGAATGTCACGGATGATGCCAGCGTCGCGGCCGGTGTCGCCGCCGCCGAGGAAGCGCACGGCGTCGCCCGCATTTTGGTGAATTGCGCCGGGATCGTGATTGCGGCGAAGACGGTGGGCCGGGAGTTCGCTTCCCATTCGCTGGACCAGTTCCGCAAGGTGATCGAGATCAACCTGATCGGCACCTTCAACGTGATTTCAAAATTCGCGGCACGGGCGGCGAGCCTGGAGCCGATCGGCGAGGAGCGCGGCGTGATCGTCAACACCGCCTCCGCCGCTGCTTATGACGGGCAGATCGGCCAGGCCGCCTATGCCGCTTCCAAAGGCGGCGTGGTGAGCCTCACTTTACCGGTGGCGCGCGATCTTTCGCAATACGGCATAAGGGTAATGACGATTGCGCCGGGACTTTTCTGGACTCCGATGATGAACGCCTTGCCGCCGGCGGCGGTGGAATCGCTCGGCAAGCAGGTGCCGTTCCCCTCGCGCCTTGGCAGACCGGAGGAATTCGCGCTGCTGGTGCAGAGCATCATCGCCAATCCGATGCTGAACGGCGAGGTGATCCGGCTGGACGGCGCGATACGGATGGCGCCGAAATGAGCGAGGCGGAACCGCCGCTGCTTTTTGCGCGCGAGAACGGCGTCGCGCGGCTGACGCTGAACCGGCCAAAAGTCGGCAACGCCATAGATGTGCCGCTCGCCCGTGCGCTGATGGAAGCCGCGATCGAATGCGATGAGGATGATTCCATCCGCTGCGTGCTGCTGACGGGCGGAGGAAAACTGTTCTGCGCCGGCGGCGATGTTGGCCTGTTTGCCGCTGCTGGGGAGCGGATCCCGGCGCTGCTGAAGGAGTTGACCGCCTACGTGCATAGCGCGGTCTCGCGCTTCATGCGTATGGGCAAGCCGATGGTCGTCGCGGTGAACGGGCCGGCGGCGGGGGCGGGGTTCAATCTCTCGCTGCTGGGCGACATCGTGATCGCCGCGCAATCGGCGCATTTCACGGTCGCCTATACCGCGATTGGCCTGACCCCGGATGGTGGCGCCACCTGGCTGCTGCCCCGGCTGGTCGGGTTGCGGCGGGCACAGGAATGGGCGCTGACGAATAAGCGCATTTTTGCTCCTGAGGCGCTGGAAGCCGGCTTGATTACGCGGGTGGTGGAGGCCGAGGCGCTGGCCGGGGAAGCCGGCAGCGTTGCCGCGCAGCTTGCCGGTTCGGCCACCCGCGCCATTGGCCGCACCCGCAACCTGTTGCTGGATAGCTTCGGCAATTCGCTGGAGCGGCAATTGGAGCAGGAATCGCGCAACATCGCCGCCGCCAGCCGCGATGCGGAGGGACGGGAAGGCGTGCTTGCGTTCCTGGGCAAGCGAAAACCGGATTTCCGCGCGCAGTGACGCCGTAAACATGATACCTGCCTGCCTAAACCTGTTCATTCGCAATGGAGCATCGCCATGGCCTACGAGACCCTTCTGATCGAAACCCTTGGTGCGGTGACGCTGGTGCGGCTGAACCGTCCGCAGGCGTTGAACGCGCT
>JAMFRY010000210.1 GCA_026225015.1 Alphaproteobacteria bacterium | reverse complement strand
GATGGCGCGCTGGTCGAGGCCGCCCGCGCCACCTTCAGCCGCGTTTCGGTGGCCGAACGCGTTTACTCGCGCATCCGCGATTCCGCCGCCGCCGAAGCGTTACCTGAATGGGTGCCGGCGAATGCGATGGGCGAAGCGGGCGTACCGCTTTACACCCGGGACTCAGGCAAGGCGCTTACCGATGGCCTACCGGGCTTCTACACGGTCAAAGGCTTCCAGTTTGTCCTGCTGCCCGCGCTCACCCATGCGGCGCGCGATGTCGCGGCGGAAAGCTGGGTTCTGGGGCCCGGACAACAGGTTGATTCCGCCAGCCCGGATATGCAGAATCTGGAGCAGAACGTGGTGACGCTCTACGAGCAGGATTACGAGAACCAGTGGAATGCGCTGCTCGGCGATCTGGACCTCAAGCCGGCCGACAACATCAATCAGGCGGTGCAGAATTTATACATTCTGTCGTCGCCGCAATCGCCCATGGCGCGACTGCTATCCGGTATCGTAACGCAACTGCAACTCTCAAAAGCGGCCCCGCCGCCGCAATCGGGCAACCAGGCCGGTCTGCCGGGGATCAGCGCCGTTAATGCCGAGGCTTCCCAACTCGCCGGTCTCATGGGCCCGGCTTCGGGCGCCGGCGCGCCGGCGGCCTTGGGTTCGCAAGTCGATGCCTATTATGCGCCGCTGATCAATTATGTCGGCAACGGGCCGGGATCGCCGCTCTCGCTTACGCTGAATCTGATGAACACGTTGCAGCAGCAGCTTGGCGTGCTGGCCGCCAGCGTGCCGGGCAGCGGCGTTCCGGCGGCGCCGGCGGCTGGCGGTGATCCGGCCGTGCTGCTGCAAGGCGAGGCGGGGACCGATCCGCAGCCCGTGGCGCGCTGGGTGCAGGCAGTGGCCGTTAATGCCAATGGCTTGCGCGGCGGTAGTGCTGCGCAAGCGGCGGCGGCGGCGTTCAATGGCGCTGGCGGACCGGCGCAGCTTTGCCAGCAGGCGGTGGCCGGGCGCTATCCCTTCGTGCAATCTTCCAGCTCGGATATTCCGCTCGGCGACTTCACCCATCTTTTTGCGCCCAACGGACAGTTGGATACGTTCTTCACGCAGCAGGTGCAGCCCTTCGTGGACATGTCCGGCGCCACCTGGCATGCGCGGACGGTGAACGGCGTGCCGCCTCCGGTTGGCCAAGGCGCGCTGGCGGAGTTCCAACGCGCGGAGACGATCAAGCAACTGTTTTTTGCCGGCGGCGCCACGCCTTCGGTGCAGTTCAGCCTGACGCCGGCCTCCCTCGATGCCGGCGCCGCGCAGGCGGTGCTGGAGCTGGGTGCGACGAATATTTCCTACGCCCACGGCCCCCCGGTACCCACCATGATTTCCTGGCCCGGGACGGATGGCATGCAGACCGCGCGGCTGATTATCACCCCCACTGCAGGCGGCAGCCCGGCGGAGATCGACGCCTCTGGTCCCTGGGCGCTGTTCCATTTGTTTTCGGAAGGTGAGATTTCAGAGGCCGGTTCGTCCAGCCAATATACGCTGACCTTCGAAATTGGCGGACATACGGTCAGCTACGGAATCGTTGCGAATTCTGTCATCAATCCGTTCGCACCCGGCATGTTGAACGATTTCCAGTGCCCGGCTTTGGGTGGGTAGGTAATGGAGTTGTTCCGCCCGGTTGTTTCCGGATTTTTCGGCAAACTGCCGGCGCGGGGGGATTTCGTGCGCTCGCGGCTTCCGGAGGCGGTGGTGCAGGCGCTGGACCAGTGGTGCCGGGAATGTATCAATGCCTCCCGCGCCGCTTTGGGGCAAGGCTGGACCGAAGCCTGGATGACGGCGCCGGTCTGGCGGTTTTTGCTGGCCCCGGGGGCTTGTGGCGCCATGGCGGTACTCGGGGTTTGGCTGCCCAGTATGGACAAGGCCGGGCGGCATTTCCCGTTTATACTATGCGCCTTGGGCGAAAGCGAGGCAAAGCTGCGGGCCGGCGGCGGCTGGCTGGAAATGGCGGAAGCCGAGGGCTTGGCCGGGGTGGTGGAGGATAAGCCGCACGAGGCGATCGCCGCCGCATTGCAGGTTGAAACGCAGCCCATGCCGCTTTCCGGCGCCGGCTGGTGGACGCAAGGCAGTGCGCTGGTGCAGCCAAGGCAGATTGCCATTTCCAGCTTGCTGCCGCCTGCGTCCCATGCCGGCGCGATGCTTCGGGACCTCAAGCCGAATGAACCAGCATGACACTGCACTATTGGGCGCTGACCGATACGGGTACCGTGCGCAAGCATAACGAGGACAACCTGCTATCGCGGCCGGATCTTGGCTTATGGGTTGTCGCGGATGGCGCGGGCGGGCATGATTCCGGCGAGTTGGCGTCGGGCATGATTGTGGAGGCGCTGGACCGTCTGCCGCCGAATTTGAGCGCGAGTGAATTGATCTCCCATATTCGCCTGGCCATTGGCGGCGTGCACGCGGCATTGCGGGCGGAGGCGGCGCGGCGCGGCGGTAATGCCGTTATTGCATCCACCTTGGTATGCCTGATGATCCGCGGCCAGCATTTCGCTTGCCTGTGGGCCGGCGATTCGCGCGCCTATGTGCTGCGCCATGGCCAGCTTCAGCAGATCACCCGCGACCATAGCCTGGTGCAGGAGCTCGTTGATGGCGGTACGCTGAGCGCGGAAGAAGCCGAGAGTCATCCGCATGCGAATGTCATTACGCGCGCGGTGGGCGCGGATGATGACGATCTGGAACTTGACAAGGTGATCGGCCAAGTGCTGCCGCGCGACCGGTTTTTGCTGTGCAGCGACGGCTTGAGCAAGACATTGAGCGAAACGGAAATCGCCAACCTGCTGGGCGCGCCTGAAGGCATGCCGCCGACGGAACTGCTGATCGGCGCCGCGATCGCACGAAATGTTAATGATAACGTAACGGCTATTGTGGTGCAGATTTAACGCCGGATTCCGGATTTAAGGAAAACGCTAACCAGCGCCAGGATTGGATGCCGGCATGGCGGTGCCGGTGCCCTTGCGCCCGCGAACTTGGCTTCAAAGATATCCAAACTTCCGCATCATAAGCTGGTGATCCGTCTCGATCGCCAAGCGCTGCGCCTCTGATAGAATTCCTCGCCATTGCCCGGCTTGGCCGGTGCGAAAAAACGCCGCCGCCGAATCAGGCGCGTTTGCTGCATAGCCATGCGATTTTTCCTGCGCCGCCAAGTTCGCAAAGCTGCTGAATTCGATGGCGCGGGCCAGCCGTTCGGGCTCGGACTCGCCGCCGAGAAATGCGATCACCTTGCCGAAGGTCTCAGCGGGGCGCGCCAGCATGTCCTCATAGCGCAGGACCAAAAACTTGTGGTTATTCTGCCGCGTCCAGGAATCCACATGGATTGACCAGGACCCCAATAATTCGAAAACCTGTGCATCTGTACCGCGATTTGCCGCCTGCACCTTGTTCATGAAGCGGATGATCTGGTCGAGACTCTGGCCGGTATAGGCGCTGTAGGAAATCGCCACGTCGCGCGGATCGCGCAAAATGTAGATCGCGCCTTGCGTATATTCCGGCGTGCAAAGCGGAATACCATGAACGCTCAGGCAGGCATTATGGGTTTTCATGAACACCAGATCATCGTGCAGCCGCGTCAGATCGCGATGCACCTTTGGCCGCATCAACTGCGCATCGCTGGCGGAATAGGTTGAAGCCGGCCGCTGATCGTATGGCGCGTAGAACAATGCGTTGCTCTCGCTGGCGGAGAAGTCGATCAGTCTGTTGATGCTATACGGCGATTGCGCCT
>JAMFRY010000209.1 GCA_026225015.1 Alphaproteobacteria bacterium | reverse complement strand
GTCGCCATCATCTGCACGACGATCATCGTCAAGGCGCTGTTCTTCCCGCTGGCCAGCAAGCAATACGCATCGATGGCCAATATGAAGAAGATGCAACCGCGCATGGCCGAGCTGAAGGAAAAGTTCGGCGACGACAAGATGGGCCTTCAGCAGGCGACCATGAAGCTCTACAAGGAAGAAAAGATCAATCCGGTCGCCGGCTGCTGGCCGATCGCCTTCCAGATCCCGATCTTCTTCTCGCTCTACAAGGTCATCTACATCACCATCGAGATGCGCCAGGCGCCCTTCTATGGCTGGATTCACGATCTTTCCGCACCGGACCCGACCAATCTCTTCAACCTGTTCGGCCTGGTCCCCTTCGATCCCGCCGCCCTCTCGCCGTTCCTCGCCATCGGTGCGTTGCCGATCATCATGGGCGTCACCATGTTTCTGCAGCAACGCCTCAACCCTGCGCCGCCCGACCCCGTGCAGGCGCGCATGTTCCAGTTCATGCCGATCATGTTCACCTTCATGCTGGCGCGTTTTCCGGCCGGGTTGGTGCTATACTGGACCTGGAACAACCTTCTCACCGTAGGACAACAATGGCTGATCATGCGCCGGGCAGCGGCACCGCAGGGCAAGACGGCGCTGGCGAAGACCTGATTTTCGCGCCCGCTTTTTCTCCTGAAGCGCTGGAATCAGGCCGCAGGCTTTTCGCCGGCAGTTGCGACTTCTTCTACGCCGCCCAACAACTCGAAACCCTGCCGCCGCCCAAGGGCACGGAAATCGCCTTCGCCGGCCGCTCCAACGTGGGCAAATCCTCGCTGCTGAACGCGCTCACCGGCCGCAAGGCGCTGGCCCGCGTCTCCAACCAGCCCGGCCGCACCCGCCAATTGAATTTCTTTCAGCTGCAAGCCGCGCCGGTCGTGCTGGTGGACATGCCGGGCTACGGCTATGCCGAGGCGCCGAAATCCATCAAACGCGACTGGCAGGGGCTGATGCTGGATTACCTGCGCGGCCGCCCCAATCTGCGCCGCGTGCTGCTCCTCCTCGACGCCCGCGTGGAGCTGAAAAACGCCGATCAAACGGTCCTCGAACTGCTCGACCAGTCCGCCGTCGCCTATCAGCTCGTGCTGACCAAGGCGGATTCCGTCAAACCGCAGGCGCTGGTCAAAAAACAGGCCGAAATCCGCGCGCTGGCCGGCGATCATCCGGCAGCCCTGAACGACATCATCACCACCAGCAGCCAGACCGGCCTGGGGATTGATGAACTACGGGCGAATATTGCAAGCTTTGCCAAGTAACCGAGAGACCGGAAGATGGACACGGACACACTGACCAAGGCCGCCGAGCAGGCCCATATCGTCGCCCGCGCGCTGCCTTATCTGCGCCGCTATGCGGGCGCCACCATCGTCGTCAAATATGGCGGCCACGCCATGAGCGAGGCGCATCTCGCCGTCGAATTCGGCCGTGACATCGCATTGCTCAAGCAGGTCGGCATCAACCCGGTCATCGTGCATGGCGGCGGCCCGCAGATCAACGCCATGCTGGAACGGCTGGAAATCAAATCCACTTTTGTAGATGGCCTGCGCATCACCGACGCCGCGATGGTCGAGGTGGTGGAGATGGTGCTCTCCGGCTCGGTGAACAAGCAGATTGCCGGGCTGATCAACCAGGCCGGCGCGCTGGCGGTTGGCATTTCCGGCCGCGATGGCGGGCTGATCCGCGCCCGCAAGCTTTCGCGCACACAGCGCGATCCCGATTCCGACATTGAAAAGGTCCTCGATCTCGGTTTCGTAGGCGAACCTGGCCATATCGACACCCGCGTCATCCACGCTTTGACCGGTGCCGGCCTGATTCCCGTCATCGCCCCGGTCGGAACCGCCGAGGATGGCCAGATCTACAACATCAACGCCGATACCGCCGCCGGCGCCATCGCCGGCGCATTGAACGCCAACCGCCTGCTGCTGCTCACCGACGTTCCGGGCGTTCTCGACAAATCCGGCAATCTACTGCCCGACATCGCGGTCTCCCAAATCGCCGGGCTGATCGAAGACGGCACCATCTCCGGCGGGATGATCCCCAAAGTCCTCACCTGCATCGAAGCGGTAAAACAAGGGGTTAAAGGCGCCACCATCCTGGACGGCCGGGTGCCGCATTCCCTATTGCTGGAACTCTTCACCGAAGGCGGCATCGGCACGCTGATTCACAAGTAGTAGATCGTAGAATGGGTGAGCGCAGCGCTACCCATCGATCTTCAATCCGGAAAAGTGATGGGTAGCGCTTCGCTCCCCTCCGGAGCCATTCCTACGCCGCGAACTGGATCACTTCCTTGATCCGCGGATAGATCTCATTAGCCCAGCGCCGTCCGGAGAACACGCCGTAATGGCCGACGCCGGTTTGCACATGATGCCGCTTGAGCAGCGGGCGCAGGTCGGAGCAGAGATCGAGCGCCGAGGAGGTCTGGCCCAGGCCGCAAATATCATCGCGCTCGCCTTCCACGGTAAACACGAAGGTTTTGGTTATCTTGCTGGGCTTCACCAGCCGGTCGCGAAATTTCAGCACGCCGCGCGGCAGATCATGCGTTTGAAAAATGCGCTCGACGGTCTCCAGATAAAATTCCGCCGGCAGATCCATCACCGCCAGATACTCGTCATAAAACGTGCGATGGGTTTCCGCTGCCAGCATGTCCTCACTGGCAATCGCGCGGAATTGCTTGAAATGCGCGGTCAGATG
>JAMFRY010000208.1 GCA_026225015.1 Alphaproteobacteria bacterium | reverse complement strand
TGCGCCGCCCGGACGACAGCCTGGTCGATGGGGTGGATGACGATTGGGACAAATTCACCGATTTTGCCGCATACGACGCCTTCACCTTGGCCTGGCTCAGCGAATGCCGGCGGGTGCTGCGCAAGGACGGCACATTATGGGTGATCGGCAGTTACCATAACATCTTCCGCATCGGCGCCATTTTGCAGGATCTTGGCTTTTGGGTGCTGAACGACGTGATCTGGCGGAAAACCAACCCAATGCCGAATTTCCGAGGCCGACGCTTCACCAATGCGCATGAAACGATGATCTGGGCGGCCAGAGGCCAGGATTCGCGCTATAAGTTCAATTATCAGAGCATGAAGTCGCTGAATGACGATTTGCAGATGCGCAGCGATTGGTCGCTGCCGCTCTGCACCGGACCGGAACGCCTGCGCAATGCGCATGGGCTGAAGCTGCATCCGACCCAGAAGCCGGAAGCTTTGCTGCACCGGGTGATCCTGGCCTCTACCGCGCCTGGGGATATCATCCTCGATCCGTTTCTCGGAACGGGCACCACCGCGGTGGTTGCAAAGCGCCTGCACCGGCATTTCATCGGGATCGAGCGGCATCCCGCCTATGTCGAGGCTGCGTGGGGCCGGCTGCAGGCGGAGATTCCTGCCTCGAAAAACGCCGTCCACGCCCCGCCGGCCGGCCGGGATGCGCCGCGCATTCCGTTTGGCAGCTTCGTCGAAAACGGCACCATCAAGGCCGGCACCAAGGTGATGGACCGGCAGCGCCTTGTGGGCGCCGAAGTCACCGCCGACGGCAATCTGATCTGCGGCAGCCATCGTGGTTCGATCCATAAAGTCGGCGCGGCGGTGCAGAACGCGCCCTCCTGCAATGGCTGGACCTTCTGGCATTTTGAACGCGACGGAGTCCTGCTCCCTTTGGACGTGCTGCGGAAAGAGCAACCTACGCGTTGATATCCGCGAGCACGCGCTGCATCCGTGCCGCCGCAAGCTCGGATTCTGCCGGCGTGGTCAAGGAGATTCCGAACAGCAGGCCAGGGCGCTTCTGTTGGAGATAGAATTGCGAAAGCGGCTTGACGGCGATGCCATGTTGCAGCAGCGCCGCCGCAGTGGTGACATCATCACGGCGCCGGTCGCGAAAATGCGCCGCGAGCTGCAGGCCGCCGCGCTGGTCGGGAATTTCGAGTGTGTCATCGCAATGCCGGCGCAAAGCGGCGAGCGCGCCGTCCATCCGCTCGCCATATACGGCGTTCATGCGCCTTATATGCGCGCGTAAATGTCCATCGCGAATGAAATCGGCAAGTGCTGCCTGCACATGGATCGGCACCAGGCCGCGATGCCATGGCGCCGCCGCGACGCGCTCCAGCAGCCAGGGCGGCAGGATCGCATAGGCGACGCAGATGCCCGGCGCCAGAATTTTGGAGAATGTGCCAAGATACGCCACCGAGGCCCGGCGATCGATGCCCTGCAGCGCCGCAATCCGCCGCCCGGCATATTGGAATTCGCTGTCGTAATCATCCTCCAGGATCACCGCATTGGCGGCGGCGGCGGCTTCGAGCAGCCTTAGGCGCCGGGTCAGGCTCATCGTAACGCCGGTGGGATATTGGTGCGACGGTGTCGCGTAGATCAGCCGGGGCGCGGGCCCGCGCGGCAGGGCCGGATCAATGCCCTCGGCATCGCAGGGCACGGAGACTAGGTTCGCGCCGGTATTGCGCAACACGGTCAGCGCGGCCGGATAGAAGGGCTCCTCGATCCAGGCCGTATCGCCCGGCGAAAGAAGCAAGCGCGCGATCAGGTCGATGGCGATACTGGTGGAGGGCACGATGATGAGCTGTTCCGGCTCCGCCACCACGCCGCGCGTATCCGCGACATGGGACAGGATGGCGGCGCGCAGCTCGGCGAGGCCCTCCGGCGCGCCATAGCCAAGGTCATGCAGGCGGAGCGCGCGCGCCCTGGCGCCGAGGCAACGCGCCCAGGCGGCGTGGGGAAAGGCGGCGAGATCCGGTATGCCGCTGGTAAAAGCCGCGGATTGAACCGCCGGCACGGCTTCGGGCTGGGCCTTGCGGCGCGGTATTTTCCGCCTTGGCTGATCCTCCGTACCCGCCGGCGGGGGTAGAAGGGCCGAGACCCGCGTGGCGCTGCCTTGCACCGCGCCGATATAGCCCTCGGTCCGCAGGCGCTCAAAAGCCTTCACCACGGTGGACCGCGCCACGCCGATGCTGCGCGCCATCGGCCGGGTCGCGGGCAGGTTGTGGCCGGAAGGCAGGCGGCCGGCCAGAATGCCATCGCGCAAGCCGCGATAGATCTGGCCTTCCAGATCACCCTCTTCATGATCGACGGTCAGCAATCCTTCCAATATCTGCATTGGCTCCTGCAATTGGTCTGATTGAAAAAACATAACTGGTATTTTTCTCTATACCGCTTTGCGTGCTAAAGCGAGCTTGTCATGCAAAATCCGTCCCCTTCTGCTCGCAAACCCGCCAAGGCCGCGCGGCTCAGCGTCAATCTCAATAAAATCGCGCTGTTGCGAAACGCGCGCATCACCGGCGTGCCCGACCTGCTGCGCTTTGCCGAACTGGCACGCTTGAGCGGCGCGGATGGCGTTACCGTGCATCCGCGGCCGGATGAGCGGCATATCCGCCGCTCCGATGTCCTTGCGGTGGCGGCGCTGATGCGGCCCTGGCGGCCGGCATTCGAGCTGAATGTCGAAGGCTATCCGGATGAACGGTTTTTCGAGATTATCGAGACGGTGCGGCCGGAACAATGCACCTTGGTGCCGGATGCGCCGGATGTGCTGACCTCCGACCAGGGCTGGAAGCTGGGGAATGAGGATGCGGGTTTTGTGCGCGAGGCCGTCCGGCGTTTGCAGCAATTCGGCTGCCGGGTCATTTTATTTGTCGATCCCGATCCTGCGGTGGTGCAGCGCGTGCCCGCTACCGGCGCGGACGGCATTGAAATCTATACCGGGGATTTTGCCACGGCCGTGCGGCGCGGCGGTTATGCGGAGATTCTGCAAGCCTGCGCGGAGACAGCGGATGCGGCCAACCGCCTGGGGCTGTTCGTCAATATCGGCCATGACCTTAACCTCGACAATCTGCCGGTTCTGATGAGCAGCGTTGGCGGCATCGCGGAAGCCTCGATCGGCCATGAGCTTACGGCAGATGCGCTGGTGATGGGCTTTGGCCCGGCGGTTGCTGCCTATAAGGCGGCGCTGACCGGCGCGGTTTCCGGCAAAGCTAACCCAGCACTGTTGCGCGCTGTCTGACGCGGACTATGCCGCAATAGAAAAACCATATTGCCGGCCGCGCTGTTTGCCGAATTGGGTGATCCGTTCATCATAGGTAACCAGTGGACAGGCGAGTTCAATGGCCGTGGCAATCAGGAGCCGATCTGCCGGGTCGCGGTGATCGAGATGGTGAAATTGGTAAGAGCGTGAGGCAGCGCGATGGGCCAATGGCGCAGCTTCGATGCCGGGGCGATCCAGGAAACGCTGGACCCAGGCGTCAGCGGTAATATCGAGATCAATCCGCCCTGTATCGACAAGCAAGGCAACTTCCCAGGCCGTAACGGCGCTCAGAAAAATCGTGCCATTATTCTGCCAGCAGGCATCGATCAGCTTACGGGTCGAGGCACGCAGACGGTCGTCGCCGCTATCGAGCCACAACGCGATATGGGTATCGAGCAGAAGCGATTCTGTCACCGCTCGATCTCGCTGCCCGTCTCGGCATCCGGCGCGACATCGAGGGCCGGGGCAATAAGGTCCACGCCTTCGCGGACTCGGACTGATCCTCTATGCGCACCGAATAAGGAGCTTGCGCGAGCGCTCTGCTCCAACAAACGCCGCATGCCCAAAGCCACTGCCTCGGTTTTGTTGCCGCTGGTCAATTTTTTTGCTGCTTCCTCAATAAGGGCAACAACTTCAGGGCGATTGATGGTGATTACGGTTGCCACAGCGCTACTCCGATCATTATATCAGTACAGGTATAATGATTGAGTGAGAAATGCAAGAAGTCACGCGCGCGGCGGTGGATGTTCAACAAGCGCCTGCAGTTCGGCCTCGTGTTCGTAATCGGGCATCAGGGTTTGCAGGGTTTCGTCACGGCGCGTGGCGGGATGGAAATAGATTTCGCTAGAGGTCAGCGGCAGGTTTTGCAGCAGGGTCTTGATCCGCGGCGCCGTCATGTGGCCGGACCATTTAATGCCGAATACATGGTCGGGGCTGGAAAGGCCGGCACGATTTGCCTGGGTGCGGAGCAGTTTCGTCCAAACATATAGCGCGTGGTCCGAAAACGTGACTTGCGCGCCGCATGCCTTCAAGGTTTTTGGCGGTTCCGCTGGTACCCGAATCCGATCCAGGCCGAATTCCTTGCCGATCGATATCATCAGCGCGCCGATCGTGGGATGCAGATGCATGTGTCTATGGGCATCTGCATGGTGCAGCTTCAGGCCTGAATCGGCGTAAGCCGCGAATTGCGCGCGGATCTCGGCTTGTAGCTCCCGGCGGGCGGCGGGCGAGAAGAAATATTGCAAACCAAGCGCGGTTTGGTTCCGGCCGAATTTGCCGTCCGGCGTGGTGATGTTTGGAAGTCTGGCGTGGCCCAGCACTGAATCGCCATCGACCAGAACCAGATGGAGCCCGGTTTTGAGGTTTGGCAGTCGATGCGCGCGGGCGATCGCGTCAGCTGCTTGCGGCGCCGCGACCATCAGGCTGGCCTGAGCGAGCCGGCCTTTAAGATGCGCAAACTCGACAGCCTCGTTGACCGATTGTGTTAGGCCAAAATCATCGGCGGAGAAGATGACGTCAGGAGCCATGTGGCTGTGCAATGTTCCGTCATTTGATTTGTATCTCGGCCGAAAGGAAGTCGTGGATCCCCCGCCTTCGCGGGGGATGACGTGACTTCAAGCCGCAGAACGCTCGCGCAGGAAGTGGAAGAACTCCACGCCCTCGCGCAGGCGGCGTTTCATCATTTGCGGGCTGCGGACCATTTCGTTCAGGATTGAGAGAATTTTTGGGGTGCGGAAGTAGAATTTGCGATAGAATGTTTCCACCGAGGCGTGAATTTCGGTGTGCGAGAGATGCGGGTAGTGCAGCGGCGCGATTTGCACGCCGTGCTCGTCGATCAGCTCCGCATGTTCAACATCCAGCCAGCCTTCCCGCACCGCCTGATCGTACAGGAAGGTGCCGGGATAGGGTGCTGCGAGAGAAACCTGGATGGTGTGCGGGTTGATCTCCTTGGCGAATTCGATGGTCTCCTGCAACGTTTCCTGGGTTTCGCCGGGCAGGCCGACGATGAAGGTGCCGTGAATTTTGATGCCGAGCGCATGGCAGTCTTTGGTGAACTGCTTGGCCACCTCGATGCGCATGCCTTTTTTGATGTTGTAGAGGATCTGCTGGTTGCCCGTTTCGTAGCCGACGAGCAGCAGGCGCAGGCCGTTCTCCTTGAAGACTTTCAGGCTGGCATACGGCACATTGGCCTTGGCGTTGCAGGACCAGGTGACGCCCATTCTGCCAAGCTCACGGGCGATGGCTTCGGCGCGCGGCAGGTTGTCGGTAAACGTATCATCATCGAACATGAATTCCTTCACCTGCGGGAATTTCGCCTTCGCCTGGCGGATTTCCTCGATGACATTTTCAACCGAGCGGGTGCGGTAGGTATGCCCGCCCACGGTTTGCGGCCACAGGCAGAAGGTGCAGCGCGATTTGCAGCCGCGGCCGGTATAGATGGAAACATAAGGATGCAGCAGATAGCCGATAAAGTAGTCCTCGATGCGCAGATGCTTGGCATAGACATCGGTGACGAAGGGCAGCTGGTCCATATCGTGCAGAATGGCGCGGTCCGGGTTCCTGACCAGCGCACCCTCGGCGCTGCGATACATGATGCCGTCGACCTCGGCGAGGGGCTTGCCTTCGGCGATTTCCTTGATGGTGAAATCGAATTCATTGCCGGCCACAAAATCGATGACCGTTGCGCGGGCAAGCGATTCCTCCGGCTGCACGGCAACCTTGGCGCCGACGAAGCCGATCAGCAGATGCGGGTTCTCCGCCTTGAAAGCCTCCGCCACCTTCACGTCATTGGCAAAGGATGGGGTGGAGGTGTGGATGATGAGCAGGTCGTTATGCTTCGCATGGGGCAGCACATCCGCCATCGTGAGCCGGGCGGGCGGGGCGTCGATCAGCGTGGAATTGGGCAGCAAGGCGGCGGGCTGGGCGAGCCAGGTGGGAAACCAGAAGGATTTGATTTCGCGCTTTGCCTGATAGCGCGAGCCGGCGCCGCCGTCGAAGCCGTCGAAGGAGGGCGGTTGCAGGAACAAGGTTTTCATCATGGCGGTATTCTTTATCCCTTAATTCTCTACAGTAAAGGCTCAACGCTGGGGGAAGACGGGGCGGACGGGTGAGAGGGTGGCGCCGGAACCTTGCCGGAATCAGCCCGCATCAGCTGGCCGCGCCAATCCACTTTACTGCCGCAGAAGCTGGCAATAAAGACAATGGCGGAGAAAATATCCCGCAATACGAACAGCCAGGCTCCGCCGGATTTCGTCAGCCGCAACGCAGAGTCCAGCCGCCGCGCCAGGTTGTAGCGGATCAGAAGGATTGCAAAAAACAGCAGCCAGACCGCCCAGAAGCCGCCGGAAAATACCAGGCAGACGATCGCCCAAAGCAGCGACATTTGTAGTGCCGAGCCCGCATAGGCGAACGGCACCAGCGCGCGGATGGTGCGCGCCCAGCGCAGTTCGTGGAAATATAATGCCTTGAAATTGGACTCCGGAACGGTTGTCGCTGGAATCACATGGGCGAGGGTGAGCGCATAGCCCTTGGCCCGCACCAACCTGCCCAGCACCTGGTCATCCGCAAGATGATTCGCCACCGCCTGTAAGCCGCCAATCAGCGCCAGCGTCTGCCGCGACAGCGCCATCGTCACGCCGAGACAATCCTGCCGCCCCAGCCTGCGCGCCAGCAACGCCCCCGGCAGGAAGCTGTAATTGATCTGATTGGCGCCGAGCATCGTGGCCAGGTGCGGCGTACCCGGCAGCGCCGTATAAAGTGTGGTAACCAGCCCGACATTTTTCTGATCCAAGGCCGAGATGACGCTGCCGAGAAAATAGGGGGGCACGTGGATATCGGCGTCCGACATCACCAGCCTGTCGTGTTTCGCGAAGGCCAGCATGTTGATCAGGTTGGAGACCTTGCGATTGCTGCCATGCAAGGTGGCGTCAATCACCAAAGCGACGTCGTGTTTGGGATAGCGGGCGCGCAGCCGGTCCAGAATCTCAAGCACCGGATCGCCCGCGTTCTGCACGCCAAAAACCAG
>JAMFRY010000023.1 GCA_026225015.1 Alphaproteobacteria bacterium | reverse complement strand
GATTTGACGAGATGCCGGTTGCTCGCGGGCACCGTGGCACTGGTCTACAACTGGTGGAGTCTGTTCGTTCGCCTGGCGGACCCGGACCATCATCGCGAAGCGATCACCACCCGGCCGCTCCTGCTATCTGGCATCGCCCACAGAACCAAGCACGCCGGTCAGATCACCGTAACCATCAGCAGCGCGCACGGCATGCGCGACCAAGCGCGCCGCGCCTACGTGCGCATCGCCAAATTTTTAGCTGACCTGCGTAAAACCGCGGAGCAGTTTGACCGCCTGGAAAAATGGTATCGGATCCTTAGCAAAGCACTCCGGCTCTTCCTGAAAGGCCGACAGCTTCAGCCGCCACTACGATTGAACCCAGGCTGACCGACAACTCCACGTTGAAAACCTAGCCTTCTTATAGGTCAAATGCAAATCCAACTGCCGGATTTAGGTTTATAGACTATTCGCACGGCGTGCCGCGCAGAGCGCCAGGATCGCCTCCTGCGTTCTCAACAGCTCTGAGTGAGCGTGGCTAGCGAACTCCGCCGCCCGGCTCTGTAAATCGCCATCGCGCCGCCCGATCCAGGGCGTGCAGAGCGCTCCCAAAGCGGTCGCCCCGACATTTGCGGCGCTGCTCTGCAGGGCATGCGCGTTGAAACGGAAGGACCGCGGGTCGCCTTCGGCGGCAGCGCTGGCGAGCCTGTCGATCAGACCTTTGGCGTCCGACATGAACTCCGACAGGAGTTCGTCGAGAAACTCACTGTCGCCGAGATGACGCAGATTGGCGATGACCGTCATGTCCAGAGCCGCTGCTGGCGGAGCCAACCGCAAGCGCGGATGTTCGCGCACCGCACTGGCGATGCGGGCTGGCGGCGCGCTCTTTCGCGCCATGACCTCAACCGCCGTGACCAGATCCTGCGGCGCGATCGGCTTGACCAGGCAACCATCCATATCGGCTTTACGCCAGATCCCGCTGGCCTGGGCCAAGGCATCTGCTGTCAGGCCAAGGATCGGCAGCCGCGATTCACCTTGCGCCATCAGGCGGTAGAGTTTCGTCGCGTCCAGACCATCCATTTTCGGCATGTTGATATCCATCAGCACGAGGTCGAGCCGCCCGCCTTCCTTCTCCAGCAGATCGAGCGCCAGATCGCCATCCTCCGCCACCAGCACCTCATGCCCCGCCGCTTGCAGGATGCGGCTGAAGACAAGCCGGTTGACCCGGTTATCGTCTACCACCAGCACGCGCCGGCGGCGTAAATCCACGGATAGGGGCAGACGCGTCACCGCTCCGGCGATGGGTTGAGGCGCCTGCGCTGCTTGGGCGCCGCCGAGGCGGTGCCCAATCAGCAGCGCCTGCCTTAATTCTTTTTCCGAGAAATCCTCCGCAAGCAGCGCGACGCAGCGTTTGCGCGCCGGAATACTCGGCAGACCTGGTTCAGCCGCCGGCCGGATCAGCACGGTCACCGGCCGGGAGGCACTGGTCGGCAGGTTCGAATCCTCCCGTTCGGGATCGGGATCATGCAGGAGCAGCATTTGGTTGCCGCTCAAGCCATCGGGCTGAGCCGCGCCGCCACGGCCCGGATCGGCCGCAACCGCTATCCCCATGGCGGCCAGCCTTGCCCGGAACTGGGCATAAGCTGCCATGTTCCCGGCGACGAGGACAATCTTGCGCGCATCGCCAGGCCAATCGTCCTGAACTTCGGTCGAGGCAGCGCTCGCCTTGATGCAAAACCGGAAGGTGCTGCCTTTTCCGGGCGCGCTTTCGACGCCGATTTCCCCACTGAGCAGGCGGACCAGGCCCTGGGTGATGGAGAGACCAAGGCCGGTGCCTCCGAACTGGTTCAGGATCGCCGCGTTCCCTTGCGTGAATTTCTCGAAGATATGCCCCTGATCCTGAGGCGCGATGCCGATGCCGGTGTCGGATATCTCGACCTGCAGGTTCACGCCGGTTTCGCCTTGCTCCGCCGGCCGGCCATCGACGGCGATGACAACGCCGCCGGTTGCGGTAAATTTCACGGCGTTGCCGGCGAGATTGACGAGGATTGCTTGCAAATGCAGCCGGCTCGTTCGCAGTCGGAGCGGCGTGCGCGGCGTGACATGGATATCGAAGCTGAGGCCCTTTTGCCGTACCTGCGCTTCCAACATGCGGCGAATGTCGGCCAGCAGAGTCAACAGGTCGAAATCGTCTTCCGCCTTTGTCATCCGCCCTGCCTCGATGCGCGACAGGTCCAGCAATTTATCGATCAGAGACTGCAAAGACCGGCTCGCCACCTCGACGGTTTCGACCATTTCGCGCTGCCTGCGATCGAGCCGGCTGGTGCCCAGCAGCCCGCTCATGCCGATGATGGCCGTAAGCGGTGTGCGCAACTCGTGGCTGACGCTGGCGAGAAAGAGGGTTTTGGCCTTGTTGGCCTCCTCGGCAGCCGCGGTTGCCAAAGAGAGCCTGCGGATCAGCGTACCCGCATAGGCGGGCAGGATGATCAGCCCGATCAACAACCCTGCCGAGAGATCCGGTTGGCGCGTCCAGAACGGCGTGGTGGCGACGACTGCTCCAAAGCCCAGCGCCGCCACCGCCGCCGCGATGGCAAGCATCGGGATTCCGAAGCGAAAGCCGTTGCCCAATATGACCCAAAGATAGAGCGTAATGAACAGGGCGACCCGTTCGCCGCCGAGATGCAATTGCCAGGACAGGAAACCACAATCGAGCAGCAGCGCAAAAAGCCGCCGCGCCGAAGAGGCCCCGGGCCGGCGCACGAGGTGCCCAAGCACCGCCAGCGCCAGAACGATATAAAGCCCCATCGCGGCCAGCGCGCTCCGCGATGCCGGGTAATTGCCCCCGGCGAACAGGACGATCACGATGAGAACCGCGAAGACGAGGCGGTTGAAACTCATCTCGTGCTCGCTATCCAGCCGCCTAAGCAAGCTGGCGAACCAGCCCAGCGATACCCTGGTTTGGACCAGAACCTGTCGCGCCGTCATCGCCTGAGACGCCTCGGGTAGACCGGGGATAGCGTGGGGGATAGGTTGGTTCGCTGCCGGATCAGCTCGGCCAGGAACTGCTCCGCCGGTACGGCCTCCCCGAACAGAAAACCTTGCGCCCCGTCACAGCCCTCCGCTCTCAGCAACGCAAGCTGCGCCTCCGTCTCCACGCCTTCCGCGATGACCGCCAGATTCAATATGTGGCCGAGATCAATAATCGTCCGCACGATTGCGAGGTCGTTTTTATTGCTCGCCAGGCCCTGGATGAAAGATCGGTCGATCTTCAGACGATCCAGCGGAAATCGGCGTATATAGCTGAGCGAGGAATAGCCGGTCCCGAAATCATCGAGCGATAATGTCAGGCCCAGACTGCGCAGGGCGACCAACTGCGCGATGACATCGTCGACATCCCGGAGCAAAATCCCCTCGGTGAGTTCCAGATCCAGCATCTGCGGATTGACGTGGGTTGCGGCAATGGCGGCCGCCATCACGTCGTGGACGGTGCGGCGGCGAAACTGGATCGGCGAGAGATTCAAGGCGACGCGCAGGCCGGAAATGCCGGCATTTTGCCAGGCCACCGCCTGGCGGCACACCTCATTGATGACCCACTCATTGATCGGTACGATCAGCCCGGTTTCCTCGGCCAGGCCAAGAAATTTGCTGGGATAAAGCAGTCCGGAACCCGGCTGGCGCCAGCGCAGCAGCGCCTCGGCGCCGACGATCGCGCCGCTGCGCAGATCGATCTGGGGCTGATAATATAAAACGAACTCCTGACGGGCAATGGCGTTACCCAGGTCGCGCTCCAACTGCACGGCCTGGCTGGCGCTTGGTCCCATCTCGGCGGCGAACAGGCGCCAGGTATTGCCGCCGATCAATTTCGCCGAGTACATTGCCTGGTCGGCATTCTTCAGCAAGGTGTCGGCGTCAGGGCCGTCGAGCGGCCCCAGCGTGATGCCGATGCTGGCGCCCACGGTGCGCAGATCCTCCGTTCCATCGGCCCCGTTCAGTCGCGCGATAATCGTTTCCGCCATCTGCAAGGCTTCTTCCGGCCCGCTGATATCGGATTGCAGCACGGCAAATTCGTCGCCGCCGATCCGCGCCACGGTATCTTCGGCATTGACCACATCCAGCAGCGCGTCGGCGATCCGACACAGCAATTTGTCGCCGGCAGGGTGGCCGTGAGAGTCATTGATCGCCTTGAAGCGATCGAGGTCGATGAAATGCAGGGCAAAATTCTGGTCGCCGCGGCGCCCGCGCGCAAATTCCCGGTGGATATGGTCGCGCAGCATCGCGCGGTTGGGCAGCCCGGTGAGCGCATCATGCGTCGCCAGATGCTCCATCCGTTTCTCGGCATTGCGGCGCTCGGTGATATCGACCGCAGTTGTAAGCACCGCGATCGTGTCGCCCTGGCGGTCGCGCAAAGGCGCCTTGCTCGTCAGGTATACCCGTACTTCTCCGCCGGAAGTGACGACCTCCTCCTCGCGCGTCGGCACCGGCTGGCCGGTCTCCAGAACCAGACGGTCCAGCCGCCGGCTGGAGGAACCCCGTTCCCAGCCAAAAATCATTTCCACCGGCTTGCCGACGAGCTCGCTGGCAACCGCGTCGACCGCGGCAGCCTGCAGGGCGTTGACGAAGACGCATTTGCCGTCCCGATCCGCGGCGCTGATCATGGCCGGGACCGTGTCGATCACCTGGGCGAGCGCCTCCCGGCTTTCCAGCACGACCTGCTCCCGAGGGATAAAGCTGACTTCCAGCCGCCGCTCCAGCATGTTGGTGCGATGGAGCATCATCTGCTGCTGGGCGCGCATCTTGAGCAGATTGCGGGCCCTGGTCACGAATTCGACATGGTCAACCGGGCTGAGCAGGAAGTCGGTCGCGCCCGCCTGCAGGGAGGCGACCCGGTAGTCGCGGTCATTATAGGCGGTGACGACGATGATCGGTATGTCCGGGTCGGCGGGATGGGAGCGGATTAGGGCGACTAGCCGATCTCCGGTCATATCCGGCATTTTATAATCGGTAACGATAAGATCGGCGCGGTTATGCGCCAGCCAATTGATGGCTTCCTGGGGATGGTCAAACGTGCGGACGTTCACCTCCTGGTCCAGTTTGCGCGCCAGCCTGGCGTAAATGCGCCGATTTGTTGCGCTGTCGTCAACGATTAGAATGGTCGGCCTTGTTATTGGCATTACATTGCACCACACCGAAATTGGATTGCGTTTCCCTAAAGGGACGATTTCGTTCGCTTAAACTGGGCGACAAACCTCAAAAATCCGGATTGCGGACAGGATTCGGTTGGCCGGATATAACGCCATGATAGATCGGGCCCGGCGCCGGCAGCCCTTAGCATGCGGTTAGACTCAAGCGGTCAAAACGCTCGCTCCAGCCAAACATGCAGTTGAAGATTTGGGCCTCCTCTTTGCAACACTCGGGTGTCTCATTTTTTCGAATCCGCTTCACTTCACTGTGATTGGAAATAAACGTTTATTGCAACCGACAAATAAACGCCACCGGAAACAATAAGTTAGCAAAACGCGGCTTTTTGGTCTGCCGGATGTGGCGTAATTTTCCTTAACTATCAGGCATTTTTGGGCCGGCCGGTTATGGTTAGCTAATGTTAACTATTTACCCTCCATAGCTGTGCCTAACGATCTCAAACGCGGAAAACCGGAACAGGCAGCATGGCTGACGATGAGGCCCAGGCATTTTGTTACAGTTTTGCGCTGGAGCGTCTGGTTGCCGTCATGGGTGAGCTCTCCAAAGCCTCTGACATCGCGACAGCAACGGCGATTATCGGTGACGCGGCGCGTGCGCTTACCGGCGCCGATGGCGCAAGCTTCGTGCTGCAAGACGGCCAGCAATGTTATTACGCCGATGAGCGCGACATCGCCCCGCTCTGGCAAGGCAAGCGCCTGCCACTCACCGCCTGCATCGGCGGCTGGGTGATGCGCCACGCCAAACCCGCCGTTATCGAGGATATCACCACCGACCCGCGTGTTCCGGCCGAGGCCTATCGCCCGGCTTGCGTGAAAAGCCTCGCAATGCTCCCGATTCGCCGAGATGCGCCACTGGGCGCCATCGGCATTTATTGGTCCAGCAATTACCGGCCCGACGCGCAGGAACTCGCCATCCTGCAAGCCCTCGCCGACGCCACTTGCGTGACCCTGGCAAATCTGGAGCTACAGGCAAGGCAGGAGGATCAGCTACGCATTCTGGAGCGCCAGCAAGCCCGCATCCGTAGCCAGCACGCAACGCTGGACGTTTTCACCCGCGCTTTGGCGCATGATCTCAAGGAACCGGTCCGCACCCTGCTCAGCTATTCCGGCTTGTTGCTGGAGGAGGCGCAGGATCAGGAAAATCATCCCATCTACCTGTCCTATATTCATCACGCCGCAAGCAGGATGGAGATGCTCATGGACGCGGTGTCGCGCTATACCAGGCTGGATGATTGCGCCCAGGCGGCAAGATCGCTTTGTAACCTCAACGAGACCGCATCCCAGGTCCGGCGCAATCTGGCCGGTCTGCTGGCGGAGCGGGGGACGACATTGCAGATCGAAACCCTGCCCCAGCTCCATGCCGACCCTGCCCACCTCACCCAATTGCTGCAAAATCTGATCGGCAACGCTGTATTGCACAACAGCCATCCGGTCACGATAGAAGTTCGCCATAGCATCAGCGCCGGCCATTCCAGCTTTGCCGTCGCCGATGACGGGCAGGGCCTCAATGCGTCACAGACCGAACTCATCTTCGAGCCGTTCCGCCGCCTTACCCATCTGGCGGGCTGCGCCGGTCTGGGCCTGGCCGTCTGCCAGCGCATCGTCGCTTTGTATGGCGGCGAGATTCGTTGTGATTCCGCTCCAGGAAGGGGCGCCGTTTTCACCTTCACCCTACCTGCTACCGAGAAGGCTGAATGTGACTACGCCCCCAACCGCTGAGGCTGAACCCAACCTCGCCAATGTTCTGCTGGTGGACGACCGGGAGGAAGACCTTGCGATCACCCGGATCGCCTTGTTCAAGCGCCCGAAACTGCATTGCAACGTACACACCGCCCGCGACGGCCGCGAAGCCTATCATCTCCT
The DNA here is from genome assembly GCA_026225015.1 of Alphaproteobacteria bacterium. GTDB lineage: Bacteria > Pseudomonadota > Alphaproteobacteria > Acetobacterales > Acetobacteraceae > Acidocella. The sequence continues at coordinate 4,879 of JAMFRY010000023.1, read as the reverse complement.
CAGCCGTGGCCTGACCATCGATCTGATCCTGCTCGACATCAACATGCCGGACGTCAACGGGTTTGAACTGCTCGAACAAATTCAAAGGAACGAGGCGCTGCGCCATATCACCACCGTGATGTGCAGCGGCTCCAATTACGAGCCGGATCAGCGACGCGCCTTCAGGCTCGGCGCCGCGGGCTATTTGCTCAAACCGCCGAATTTCACCCAGCTAAAGGCCATCATCGACCGTCAACCCTCGCTGACGTTGCGCAAGGACGCGACCAGCCATTGCCTGATCCGCGGCATTGTTCAACTCAGCCTGCCCGGGCTTTTCGTTTAAGGCCGCGACAGGTTTAAACCGGCGGCGCTGGCACCATATCGCGTCATGACCGGAACTCAGCCCAAGGAAACGCTCATGACAAATCTTGAAACCCCCGTCTGGTTCATCACCGGATGTTCAACCGGCTTCGGCCGGGAACTGGTAAAATTGCTGCTCGGCCAGGGCTACCGCGTCGCCGCCACGGCGCGCGATCCGGCCAAGCTGGGCGATCTGATAGAGGGCTTTGAGGAAAGCGCCCTTACGCTCTGCCTTGATGTCACGGACAAAGCAACGGTCCAGACAGCGGTGGCCGCGGCCAATGCGCGGTTCGGCCAGATCGACGTGCTCGTGAACAATGCCGGCTACGGCTATCTCGCGGCCATTGAGGAAGGCGAAGATGCGCCGGTCCGGCAAATGTTCGAAACCAATGTGTTCGGGCTGATCGAAGTGACGAAGGCGGTTTTGCCCTTCATGCGGCTTAAACGCCGCGGCCATATCGTCAACCTCTCCTCGATCGGCGGGTTGGTGAGCTTCGCCGCAACCGGCTATTATCACGCTACCAAGTTCGCGGTGGAGGGTTTATCCGGCTCGCTTCGGGTGGAACTGGCACCGCTCGGCATCAAGGTGCTGGTGGTGGAACCCGGCCCGTTCCGCACAGATTTCGCCGGCCGCTCCATCGCCGCCTCGAAAACCGTCATCGCGGATTATGCGGCAACCGCCGGCGAGCGCCGCCGGCAAACCTATGCGCGCGACGGCTTGCAGCAGGGCGATCCGGTGCGCGCCGCGCAGGCCATCATCGACGCTGTCGCCGCGCCGAACCCGCCTTTCCACCTGCTGCTCGGCGCCCCGGCGCTCGACCTCGCGCGCCAGGACCTGGAAGCGAAAAAGCAGGAGTTCGACGCCTGGGAGCCGACAACGATTGGCGCCGACTTCCCCGACGCAGGTAAGTGAAAGAAGCCGCCGCCTTTTGAAAAAAGGCCGGCCGCCTCCGGAAAAGAACCGCTTCCTTTTTCCCTACGCAACGGCAAGTGCCACCGATGCCTCCGATGTCAACACCCGAAACGTAAAACTCTCCTGCACATAAAGCTCAACGTCGGTAGCGGAGTGGCTCAGATAGCCAATCGAAAAATCCTGCCCAATATCCAGATCGAAGTCGCCGCCGCGGGTGCTCAGCACAAACCCGCCCGCAATCGCCGGCGCCCAAATGATTTCTCCATCCACCAGCCGCTCGATATGCTCGAGGATCGGATACCCGGCATTGCTGCCGCCGCTGATCGCGGTGTATAAATCCGCGCTTAACACCAACTTGTAAGGCCCATTCACCCCGGCCAGGCGCAGCCCATTCACCGCCTGCGCTACCGCCGCCGGATAATCGGCCAAAGCCGCCGGCAGTGTCACGGCCGCATTGCTCGAACCCTGCCGGATCCCTTCGATCCGGGCGGCGGCATAGCCCTCGAACACGCAACGATCTTCCGCAAACGCAATTTTTCGCGCCGCCTCCTTCAGCGCCGCCCAGTCGGAATCGGTGGATCCACGCTCGACATTGTCAATCTCCTGGCGGGACAGGTTGAACGGTACCCGCAGTTCCACCACCGCCTGCGCCTCACGCACAACCGCGCCTACCCCCTCGGCCGGCGCCTCAATCGCCCGCACATGCCCGGTCCCCAGTGCTGAAAGTTTTATTCCTTCAACATCCACATCCACAACGCGCCGCGCCGCCAGATAGCGCTTCAGCGTGCGGGATGCCTCCTGTTCAATATCCGCCCATGCCGCATCCGAAATGGGCGCGAGCTCGCGATGGAGATTATTCATGTCCTGCCTCTTGTTTCAGTGATCCAATGCCAAGCGAGCCATCTGCCGAACCGCCTGCCCCGGTCGAACCCGCTGCAACTTCACCGGCCAGCGCCGGAGCAGCCGCCGCATTCTCCAAAAATGCCGCGGAGGGCACGAAGCAAAGCACCCCGGTCACCGCCCGGCTATAATCCAGCAGGCGGTCATAATTGCCGGGCGGATTGCCGATGAACATATTTTCCAGCATCAGCTCAATCCGCCGGGGTGAGCGCGCGTAACCAATGAAATACGTTCCGAATTCGCCCTTGCCGACATCGCCAAACGGCATATTGTCACGCAGAATCTCCAATGGCTTGCCGTCTTCCTCGATGGAGGTGAGCACATTATGCGCAAAGCTCGCTTTCTCGGCATCGGCGATTTCGATATCGTTCAGCTTCCTCCGGCCGATAATCCGTTCCTGCTGCTCCACCGGCAGCGTGTTCCAGGCCGCCAGATTATGCAGATATTTCTGCACGATCACATAACTCCCGCCCGCAAAGGCCGCGTCTTCCTCGCCGATGATGGTGGCCTCCACCGCCGCTTCATCCACCGGGTTTTCCGTACCATCCACAAAGCCCAGCAGGTCGCGCTCATCGAAAAAGCTGAACCCATGCACCTCATCCACTACCACAATGGCGCTACCCAGGTGACTAACAATCTGTGTTGCCAATTCAAAACACAAATCCATCCGCGTGGCGCGGATGTGAAACAGCAGATCCCCCGGGGTTGCCAGGGCATTGTGCCGTCCGCGAATTTCCCGGAACGGATGCAAATCCTTCGGTCTGGGCGGACCAAAAATCCGGTCCCACGCATCGGAACCGATGCCCATGACGCAAGTGAGCCGGCCATCGGGAATTCGGAAGCCGACCGCACGGATAATGGCGGCGATATCAGTACCCAAACTCCGCACCGCCGCCTCATGGTCCGGCCCGGCATTGACGGTCGCAACGAGAAAGATCGCGGCGTGTGTGAGCCTGGTGTCAACAGCCTGGGGCAAAATAGACGGCAAGCCGGACTCCCTGTATCGCGATTGCTTTATGTTGGCGCAGCCTCGCGCCAACATAAAGCGTTAATCGCACAACGCCAGCGCCCGATCGCGAGCGCGAGCATGCCGGCTTAATGCTCCACGTGATGCCCGCTTAACGCCTCTCCGGCATCCTGCGAAAGCCGGGCGCAGATCGGAACCGAGATTGCGCCGATTAACCCGACCAGCAGGAAGGCGATCGCAAAATCGCCAGGCGCGGCATGGGGGTGGTGGCGTAATGCGGTCGAAAACTCCAGCGATGCCGCGCCGATGACGATCCCCAGCGTCAGCGTAATCTGTTGAATGGTGGAATACAGGCTAGTGGCGGCGGAGATTCGCGCCCGTGGAATATCGCTATAGGCGATGGTATTGAACGCGGTGAATTGCAGGGAACGAAAAAACCCGCCCAGCAGGAGCAACGAACTGATCAGCAAAGACGGCCCGCCCGGCCGGAACAGCGCGCAGAGCGCCATGAAGATCGAAGCCAGCGCGCCGTTGATCACCATGGTGTTGCGGAAACCGAACCGGCGCAGCAGCGGTTGCGCCGCGGGCTTCATGCCCAGCGCTCCGGCGGCCGAAGCGAAGGTAACCAACCCACTCTGCAACGGCGACTTGCCGAAGCCGATTTGCAGCATCATCGGCAGCAAGAACGGCATGGCGCCAACCGCGATGCGGAACAGGCTGCCGGCGATTATGGAGCTTGCAAAAGTCGGGATGAACATCAACGAAAAATCCAGCACCGGATGCGGGTGGCGCCCGGAATGCCGCGCATAGATAAAGGCGGCGGTGATCCCCAGCGCGAAAGCCGCGGATGTCCATGGCCACGGCACCAGATTGCGGCCGATCGTCTCAAACCCGGCCATCAGCGCCGCCATCGCCGTGCCGGTGAGCAACAAGCCCGCAAAATCCAGCCGCCCGCCGCGATCCTGCTCCCGCAAGTCCGGAATGAAGCGGGTTACCGCAATGACGCCGATCACGCCGATCGGCACGTTCAAATCAAAAACCAGCCGCCAGGAGAAAAAGGTGACGATAAATCCGCCGAGCGGCGGCCCCAGAATCGGCCCCACCAAAGCCGGCATGGTGAGCCAGGACATCGCCGCGATCATTTGCTTCTTGGAAACCGAGCGCAGCAGCACCAGCCGCCCCACCGGCACCATCATCGCGCCACCAAGCCCCTGCAAAATACGCGCGGCCACCATGAACCAAAGCGAGGTCGCAAGGCCGCACAGCACCGAGGCAATCGTGAAAATCAGAATGGCGGCGCGGAACACCCGCTTGGACCCGAAATGATCGGCCACCCAGCCGCTGGCCGGAATGAACACCGAGAGGCTGATCAGATACGAGGTCAGCGTCACGCTCATATGCAGCGGGTCGGCGTTGAAGCTTTTTGCCATCGCCGGCAGGCCGGTTGCGATCACGGTGGAGTCGATATTTTGCATGAACAGCGACACCGCGATAATCAACGCGGTGGTGCGCATGCGCTTGGTACTTACAACCGGCTCAACTTCAGGGGCCAGATCGGGGGTTATGCTGGCCATGAGGTGCCCGGTTCCGGCTTTTCCGGGGAATTCAAGCCTGGTTGTCGATCGCGCGGGCCTCATCGGCCAGCATTACCGGAATGCCGTCGCGGATTGGGTAGGCCAGGCCGGCGCGGGCGCTCACCAACTCATTATTTTCCCGATCATAGGAGAGCGGCCCTTTGGTCAGCGGGCAGACCAGAATTT
>JAMFRY010000207.1 GCA_026225015.1 Alphaproteobacteria bacterium | reverse complement strand
GCTTTTGTGAATATCCTCGACGACCAAAGCGGTGGCGGGTGGCAATGACTGTGACAATTTCGTTCCTTTTGCTGGCCGAAGGTTTCGCGTTTGGCCAAGCAAAAGTCACGCCAAAGCCCTATAACAAGCGCGGCGCGCCGCGGCGCATGTATTTGGCCCGTTGGCGGTGGAAATTGGTGATTTTTTGCTCCTGATGTGGATTGGGTAGCGGGCCGCGGAAGCCGCGCGACTTCATGCCGTTCTGCACGAACTCCATATTGGCGAAATCCTGCGCCAGCACGGAGCCCCATTTCTCGGCGGTGGCTTCGGCGTAGACCCATTCGGTCTTGGGCTCCTCGCCTTCCGGAAAGCGTTCCAGCGCATAGGCTTCGAAGATGCATTTATCCGGATCATCGCCATAGGGGCGGGAGCGGTAGCACAAAGCGGAGGTGACACCCTGCAGGATCGATTGGTTGGGAAACAGGCTCCAGGCCAGTCCGGCCTCGGACATTTGCTGCGGCGTGATCGTGGGCCAGATGACGCCGCGGGCGGCGTCGTCGGCACGGGCCGAGGCCAGCCAGTGTTTGATGACCTCGCTGGAAGGTGTTCCCTCCGGCAGTTCATCGACTAGACGCTTGGCGGCGTTGACCAAAGTAAGGGTGGTGCTGGACCGGTTGACGGTCTCGTAATTCTCACGGGCGAGCTGGTAGGTGGAGATGCGGGCATCGGCGCCAATTCCGGCGCGGGTGTTGGAAGTGCCGCCTTCCTTGCGGAGCGAGGCGTCGCGCTCATCGAAGCCGGAGACGCCGTGCAGCCCGTAGGGTTTGCTGTAGGCGTAGTAATTGCCGTATTTCAGCAGCTGCGAATGTGTGCCGGCGACGTGATAGGGTTCCATGAAGGCCTCCAGCGAGGTCTTCCAATTGGCCGGGTAGATCACCCATTGCCGCCATTTATAGCGCATCTTCTCGAATTCGAAGGGGGCGAGGATGTCGCCGGCCTGGCCCAGATAGTCCTTCAAGGGTTCAGAATGTGGGTCCAAGGTGACATAGATGAAGCCGCCCCAGAAATCGACCTTCACGGGCGAGAGCGAGGTGCGTTCCTCGGTCAGGGCGCCCTGCCAGTCCTGCGGGTCCAGCACGTAGCAGTTCTTGCCGTCCAGGTCGAAATTCCAGCCATGGAAGCCGCAGATGAAGCGCTTTTTGATATTGCCGCGCACCCCGTTCTGGTCCTTGGGCACGCTGATGAGCTGGCGGCCGCGATGCGGGCAGACATTGTAGAAGGCCTTTATTGTGTCCGCATCCCGGCGGAGGATGATGACGGATTCGCCGCCGATCTCATAGGTGATGAAATCCCCGGCGGCTTGGATGTCCTCCAGCCTGCCGGCCATCTGCCAGACCTTGGACCAGAGCAGATCGGCCTCGTCCTTCGCGTAGTCGCGGGAGAGGAAGGCTTCCGTGCTGTAGGTCAGCGGCTTGCCGAGATCTTCATCCGAGAGCGGGGTTTTCGCGAAATCAGGGGTTGGCGTGTCCATCGTGCACCTTTCTCTTTTCCGGCCCGTCTTTGCGGTTCGGGCGGCGTTTCAAGGGTCGTTGCTGCTTAACAGAGCAAGCGGCGGCGCCATTTGTCAAACGGCGCGGCCGGAGCCCTGCCTTGCCTTGCCGTCGCGCCGGCGATGCTTGTTGGCAGCTGCTTGCCAGGTTATCGACACCGGGAATTAACCCCAATAGAGTGGCGCCGCAGCACCCAAGCACGGAGGAGGAGGGGATGTTAACGAACACATATCAACCCGACGCGGCCACGCAGTTGGAGATTTTCCGGCGGATGGCGCTGTTGAAGGCCAATGACGAGCGCACCCGGAAAATGGTCACCAACGGGCGGCTGGTGACGGTGTATTACAGCTATCGCGGCCAGGAAGTGATTCCGGCGGCTTTATGCGTCAATCTGAAGGACGAAGACTATCTCTGCACCATTTATCGCGGCATTCATGACATGCTGGCCAAGGGGCTGCCGCTGAAGGATTTATGGGCCGAGGTCGCCGGGCGCGTCGATGGCACCTGCAAAGGCAAAGGCGGGCCGATGCATCTGACCTATCCCAGCAAGGGGGTGATGGTAACGACCGGGATCGTCGGCTCCTCCATGCCGATCGCCAATGGCCTGGCCTGGGGTTCGCAGCTTTCCGGCAACGGCCGGGTCGCGGTGGCGACCTTTGGCGACGCGGCGGCGAATATCGGCGCCTTCCATGAATCGCTCAACCTGGCCTCGGTTTGGAAATTGCCGGTGATCTTCCTCTGCCAGAATAATCGCTGGGGCGAACATACGGCCTACCATCTCTCCACCGGCGGCGAGCGGATCGCCGATCGCGCCAAGGGCTATGGCATGGCCGGCATTCATGTCGACGGCAATGATCCGTTTGCGATGTATTCCGCCGCGCGCGAGGCGGTGGAGCGGGCGCGGGCCGGCGAAGGGCCAACGCTGATCGAGGCGATGACCTATCGCTTCCATGGCCATGTGTTCGGCGATGCCGACCGCTATATCGATCCGGCGGAAAAGGCGAAATGGATCGCGGCCGATCCTTATCCGATTTTCCGGACCAAGCTGATCGAAACCGGCGTTTCCACCGAGACGGAGCTTGCGAAAATCGAGGCGGATTTCGACGCCGAAGTAGAAGCGGCGGCCGAATTCGGGCTGGCCGCGGAATATCCGGGGCTCGAGGAACTAACCACCGATGTGTACGGAGCAGCGGCATGAGCGGGACAGCAGAAATAAAGGCCAAGCAGATCAATAATCTGGCGGCGCTCAACCTGGCTTTGCATGATGCGATGGCAGATGACCCTACGGTGCTGATTCTCGGCGAGGACGTAGCGGACGCGCAGGAAGGTGGTGTCACCGGCGTGACCAGGGGGCTTTCGACCAAATTCGGCGATAAGCGGGTGCGCTCCACGCCGATTTCAGAGCAGGCGATCATCGGGGCGGCCATTGGCGCCAGCCTCGTGGGCTACAAGCCGGTGGCCGAGATCATGCTGATGAACTTCACCACGGTGGCGATGGACATGATCGTCAACCATGCAGCGAAACTGCGCTATATGTCGGGTGGCCACACCAACGTGCCGATCGTGATCCGCACCATGACCGGCGCCGGATTTTCCACCGGCGGCCAACATTCGGACTATTTCGAGGCCTGGTTCGCGCATACTGCCGGGCTGAAGGTTGTGGCGCCCTCTAATCCGGAGGATGCCTATGGGCTGATGCGCTCGGCCATCGACGATCCCGATCCGGTGCTGGTGATCGAAAACATGCCGATCTACTGGACCCCCGGCACGCCGCCGGTGCCGGGTTCGCGCGTGCCCATCGGCAAGGCGCGGATTGTCGCGCAAGGCAGCGACATCACCATCGTCAGCTATTCGCGCATGGTGCATGAGGCGCTGGGCGCGCTGCCAAAACTCAAAGAGGCCGGCATTTCGGCGGAAGTGATCGACCTGCGCTCGGTTTCGCCCTGGGATAAGGAAGCCGTGCTCGCCTCGGTGGCCAAAACCGGGCGGCTGATCGTGGTACATGAGGCGGTGGTGCCGTTCGGCGTCGGCGCGGAGATTGCGGCGGTGGTGTCCGAGGCGCTGTTCGGCAAATTGAAGGGGCCGGTGAAGCGGATTGGCGCACCCTTCACCCCGGTGCCGTTCAGCAAGCCGTTGGAGACGGCCTATCTGCCGAATGCGGAGAAGATCGCCGAGGCGGCTATCGCCCTCGTCAAGGGGTAAAGGCGGCAGCCCGAAACGTCAGATGAAAAACTGCATGCCGGTGCCGGCATGCAGCTTTGCTACGGCTCGGGTTGGTGGGCGGCGCGCGGTAAGTATGACTCTATTGGAACACGGCATTTTCAATGCCGTGTTCCAATAGGTATATTCCGAGGCTGCTATGTCCCGTTCTGATTGACTATTTCAACCTTTCGGGATGGGCCGCCTGTTTATGGAGAGGCCCAGCAAAGCCGCAAAGGTGAAGATCCGATGAGTGACACCAAAAAGAACCTGCCCGTTGCCTTTCTTGGAACGGAGTTCAATAATTTCCTGTTTGCTTCGATTGGCGCGGATCGCATCGGCGGTCAACTCAGCGTGGTTTCCGCATTGGCGCGCATGAACCTGGACCCCTGGGATGAGGCCGAAAAACTTTCATTTTTGTCCGACGATTCGGCCTCGAAGAAAGTGATAACCTGGATGTCGCGCTCTCCGGAGCTTGTCTCAAACCTTGAAGACCGGAATAAAACTGCCAGGCGGCTGGTTGCGTTGCTGCCGCAGCATATCCTCGGCAAACCACGTCCTGCGCGCAGCGATTCGGTTGAAAAAACCGTCATCACGGCGCGAACGATCGCGGTGTCTTTAGTTATTGGCACACTCCTCATCTTCGCCGGAGAGATGCTCTCTAATTCGCACGCCGCAGCGCCTCGATTGTTTTCCCATTCCAGCAGGCCCGCCGCGGCTTCAACGCCAACGGCCTCGCCTCCGGGATTATAGCGCGTGCTCTCCATATTGGGACCCAATGACCGAGCCGATGGGGTATTGCTTGCCACCGGACCAGTACGAAACGTCTCCCAGGATCAGACGATCTATTCCATGAGCGAGCCCGCCGAGGCGATTCTGAAAGTCGTTTCCGGGATGGTGCGGACCTGCCGTTTCATGAGTAACGGGCGCCGCCAGATTGATGCCTTCCACATCGAAGGGGACGTTTTCGGTTTCGAGGCTGGCGCCCATTACAGCCTTTCGGCCGAGGCCGTCTCCGATTGCACCCTGGTTTGCTACCGGCGCAGCGATCTTCTCTCGCTGGCGGCGCGTCACCAGGGTCTCGCCAACCAGCTCTACCTCCATTCCATCCGCAATCTCGCCCGGGCGCATGCGCATGCTTGCCTGCTCGGCCGGTTCAGCGCGCTGGAGAAGCTTGCCTCCTTTCTCGCCGATGAATCTGCGCATTCGCCGCAGCGCGAACAGGTTACGCTCGCCATGAATCGCACGGATATTGCCGACTATCTTGGTCTTACCGTAGAGACCGTCTCTCGGAGTTTGGCGATGCTGCGACGGAGCAAACTGATCGAATTTTCCTCGCCGCGTGAGATAAAACTTAAAGATTTGAACGGGCTACGCGTGCTCGCTGTTTAATGCCGGCGCCTTGAGCGCAGCGCGGGGCCGGAGCCACCCGCCGATCCGCAAACCGATCACGATGGCGAGCGTGAACACCACGGCGCCGCGCGCGCCAAAGCCCAACAGCACCACGGCGGGCCCGGGGCAGATGCCGGACAAACCCCAGCCCAACCCGAAAATCCCGGCGCCGATGACCAGCCGCGCATCGATGCGCTTGGTATCCGGCAGCGCGATTTCGCCGCCCAGCAATGCCCGGCGCCGCCTGGCGACAAAAAAGGCTGGCGCCGCGACGGCAATGGCGCCCAGCATCACCAGGGCCAAAGCCGGGTTCCATGCCCCGGCGACATCCAGAAACGCCTTCACCCGGTCCGGGTCCGCCATGCCGGAAAGCGCCAGCCCGGCCCCGAAGATCAGGCCGAAGGCAAAGCCTGTGAGGATCGGCAGGCTACGCATCCGCCCAACCCAGCACGTGGCGGATGAAATACACAACCAGCCCGGCCACGACCATGAATATGCCAGTGGCGACCAGCGAGCGCCGGCTGAGCCGCGAAATGCCGCACACCCCGTGGCCGCTGGTGCAGCCGCCACCAAGCCGCGTGCCCACCCCAACCAGCAGGCCGGCCGGCGCCAGCAGCCACAGGCTCTCATCGCCCAATGCCGGTGGCGCGCGCTGGCTCAGCAACACGGAACCCAGCCCAGCCGCCGCCAGCCCGAGCAGAAACGCCCATTGCCAGGCGTTTGCAGCTTTGCCGGTGGCGCCCGCCAGGATGCCGCTGATGCCCGCAATCCGGCCGTTGACGAGCAACAGGCCAGCGGAAGCGGCGCCGATCAGCAGGCCGCCCGCCAAGGCCTGCGCCAGCACCACCGGCTCGATGACGATCGACATCAGCTTGCAGACCTCGTTTTGCCGCGCTGTCCGCTATTCAGGATCAAAAATCATACCCCACGCCGATTCCTAGCGCCTTCTCGCTGAGCTTGATATTGGCGTTCCCGCCGCCAAATCCACCGGGCGGGAAGCCGGGAGGAATCGAGTTCTCGCCGCGCACCGTCTGCGGCAAGGCATAGAGCGCGTAAATGCTGACCTCCAACCCGGCCGGCAGCAGGCCGCCCGCCGAGCTATAGCTGGCGCCCAGGGTAAACTGGTTCTGCACCGTGCCGGGGGCGAGAATGTTGAGGAAGGTCTGGTTGGCCGGGATCGGCTGGGTTGTATAGCTGTAGCCGCCGCGGATCTGCACAGCCGGCGTCAGATGGTAATTCACGCCGAATTTCAGGGTGGTGGTATTTTTCCAGCCGAAACCAGGCCCTTTCGTTGCGCCCAGCGGCACCCCGGCGAGCAGGAGCTGGAAGGGATCGCCGACAGAGGCGACATCCCGATAGTCGATCCGCTGCACGTCAAACGCGGTGTCGAGCCCCGGCAAGGGCTTCACATCGATCCCGGCGCCATAGGTCGAGGGCACGTCGAAACCGCCCTGACCGGCAAACAGGCCGCGATAGGCGGAAAAACCGCTGGCATAGGTCTTGGACTGCCAGGATGCGCCGATCGAAAGCCAGGGCGTGATCTCGCCGAGATAGCCGATCCGCACGCCATAGCCGAAGGAATGGGTCTCGCCTTGATGATTGACATTGCCGGGTGCTTCGGAAAAGCCCGAAAATATCCCAAGCCCGCCATCACGGAAAAACTCATCCACCACATTGAACGAGACTCCGAAGCTCTGGCCGGGGAGGAACTGCCAGGCCAGAGTCGGGGAAATGTAGAGCTGCTCGAGATCCACGCCCGCGGCGCCAGTCGCCCGGAAGCGGGCATAGGGGTTCGACACATAATTTGTATCCAAGCCGCCATTGCCATACAGCGCTAGGCCGACGGCCAGGTTGTGCGGCAGCTGCACCACCACGCCGCCTTCGGGGATGACGAAGGCCTTGATTTTATTGCCTTCAAAGGTCTGATCCGGGCCAAACAGGTTGCCGGAGATGCTGGCGCTGCGGTCGGGGAAGAAGAAATCCGCGTCGAAATCGGCACGGTTTCCCAGAAAAGCCGCCGAAGCAGGGTTGGAGACCACCGAGAGGCTATCGGTGGGCAACGCATAGCCAACGCCCGCTTCGCCTTTGGATTGGGTACCATAGCCATCCGCGAAATAGCCTTCGGTGGCGAAGGCGGCGGGTGCGGCCAGCAGGCCGGAGGCGCCAACAAGCATTGAAACGAGCGATAAATACTTCATTTTGGCTTCCCTGTTGTCATCTAAACCTATGGTTATAATAGGGTAACAACTGGCGCAAGTCTCATAGCTTCGACTCGCAATGGGATTAGTCCGGCAAAACCGGGTTCACTCGGCGCAAAACCTTTGCGCCGCGCGCCGGTCGGTCTCCTGCATGCGCGCCGAATAGGAGGCGGCCTGGGCGCGCAGCGCGGAGATGGTTTCCGGTGCCGCGCTGGCCGGGCTGCCGCAGAAAACCGGTTGCGGATCATATTCGATTTGCAACTGGATTTCTCGTGCCGTGATTTCGCCGCCGAGATGCGCGGCGATGGTGAGCGCGAAATCAATGCCGGCCGTGACTCCGCCGCCGGTAATCCGGTCGCGGTCGATGACGACCCGCTGATGAACAGGCTCGGCGCCGAACGCGGCCAGCCGGTGCATCGACATCCAATGCGTGGTCGCCCGATAGCCCCGCAGCAGGCCGGCGGCGGCCAGCACCAGTGCGCCTGTGCAAACCGCGGTCACGTATTGGCAGTCCGGCGCTTGCCGGCGCAGGAAGCCGAGCAGAACCTCATCCTCCATGGCGGCCAGATGCCCTGGTCCACCCGGCACGCAGATCATGCCGAGTTGCGGACAGGCGGCGAGGCTTTGCGTGGGCAACAGGCGCAACCCGCCGCTGGCGCTTTGTACCGGTTCCAGATTTTGGCTCAACAGGTGGCATTGTGCATTGGGAAGGCGCGTTAGAACCTCCCAAGGTCCGGTAAGGTCAAGCTGGGTCAGTGCGGGAAATAGAACGAATCCGATATGGAGTGGCGACTCGTCTGGCATCCGAAACCTCCTCAAATGGTTCAGGGATGCCCAGGCGAGCGGCAAAGGCTCAAGCGGTGCTTCACGGTGGTTCTTCCACCTGTCTCGCCAGTCACACCGACGGCCAAACTATAGCAGACTTGGCCGTCCGGGCAATGCCCTTGGCATGGCGACCCTGCGGGCGAGCTTGTGTGCGTTAACTTGGCGAAACGAGCTGGGGCGAGGATTAAACTCTCGTTTCAAACCTAAAAATGAAATCTTTTTATCCCAAACCCCGAGCAGGTAAAAAACTCATCTTTCTGCCCGGCGCATTGTGGAAACCCAACAAATCTCTGTGAACCTGGTTACGACCGTCACAAATAGGGTAGACAGTATCTCTATAGTATCAATATAGTTATACCGGGTATAGCGAGTTTAACGCCGAAAAACGGAGAAGGAAAACCATGAGCAAGATACTGGACGAGGTTCTAGCCGCCAACGCTGCCTATGTTGAGGATTTTGGCGAGAAGGGGAAGCTCGCTTTGCCGCCGGCACGGCATTTCGCCGTTTTGACATGCATGGATGCGCGGTTGGACCCGGCCAAATATGCGGGCCTGGCGGAAGGCGATGCACATGTCATCCGCAATGCCGGCGGCCGCGCCAGCGACGACGCCATTCGCTCATTGGTTATCTCCTATAAACTGCTCGGCACCAATGAATGGTTCGTCATCCACCACACCGATTGCGGAATGGAATTGTTCACCGATGATGTCATTGCCGGATTGCTTGATAAAAGCCTTGAGACGGCCAGCATCGACGCGCAGGGCTGGCACGATCACGGGCACGGGCCGGGTTCGGTGCACGGTCATTTCATCAAATGGCATACGATTGCTAACCTGGAACAAAGTGTCGTTGAGGATGTGGAGCGCATCCGCAGCCATCCGTTGGTGCCGAAAACCATCCCGATTTACGGCTATATCTACGATGTTCGCTCTGGCCGCTTGATCGAGGTTCCAGCCGCGACCCAAGCCGGGAAAGCCGGGTAATGGAGAAAAAGCGAGAGACCCTGCTGAAGGATCGGGAGCGATGTCGCCGCTGAGGGATGTTTGAGGGTAACTGCCCAGCTACCCTGCCCGGCTTTCATGCGACCCGGAGGTTTTGAGCAAGTCGCTCTGGGCACTGGGTCAAGACTTCGATGGGTTTCCAACCCTGTTTCCTCGCCGTTGAGAGGAACGAGC
>JAMFRY010000206.1 GCA_026225015.1 Alphaproteobacteria bacterium | reverse complement strand
GGTGGGGCAGGACCTGGCCCATTTGGCGGCAAGCGCGGCACCTTGCGGCGACGACATACAGGCGCCGCTTGCTGCGCTGTTTGGCAAGCTTGGGGCAATCTATACCATGGCGCAGGAACGGGACGTCCAGGCGATGATAGCCGGTAGCCGAGGGATAAACATCGCCAAGGACCCATCGCCCGCGATTGTCGAACCGTCGGACGCAGAATTCGAGGATGCGCTGTTTTAGCGTCCAGCCGGCGTCTTCTAAAAAAAGCGGAATCCCTTACGCCGCCGGCTTGTTTTTGCGGGTGGCTGAGACTTCGCGTCCGCCGTTCATGATTTGCGTCATGCGCCAGAATTGGCTGGTATACTCGGTATTGTTCGCCCATTCATCCCATCCGGAATCGCGGCGGTATTGGCCGAGCAGACCGGAATTGATGATCTCATCCGCATCCACCGGCACCGCCCGGTCATGGTCCGGGCCGACATAGAGAGCGTCTGCCTGGCAGTACAGCTCGCACATGAAGCAGGTCTGGCAGTCTTCCTGGCGCGCGATGAGGGGAATGTTATCGGCGCCCAGATCGAAAACATGGGTCGGGCAGACGCTGACACAATCCCCGCAGCCGGTGCAGCGGGAGGCGATGACAAGTTCAATCACGCATATTCCTCCTGCTGGACCGCCGGTTCAGGCGCGGTCCAGATATCGTCCAGCCCGCCAATGCGGTGGCGGCGCGCCAACTCGGGGCGTAGCTCGGGCGCATCGATCCGCCGCTGCAGGCCGCGGCTTTCGGGCCGGGCCTGGCTGGCGGCATGGCACCAGCGCGCGGTGGCGAGCATGGCGGCGACCTCACGGGCCTGCACCGCTGCCAGACCCTCTTCTCGCTGATGGGTACTTGCCTCGCGCCATGCCGCATCAAGCGTGGACAGGGAAGCCGCACTTTTGGCTTCGGTGCGAAACAACGCCGTTTCGAACGGGATCATCTGGTTCTGGACGGTTTTGGTAATTGCGCGTGTATCGACGGATTTTGTGGCGCCGCTTGGGCGCAGCGCGATGCTGCCCGCCTGGCTCACGGGCTCGCCGGCGCGCCTGCCGTGGCGGCGCGCCCGTCGTGCCGCGCCGGCGCCGGACCAGAGACCGGAGGACAATGCCCAGGCGGAATTGGGCGATCCGCCGCCGGTGGTGGCGCCCGCGATCAACTCACGGGTTGCGGCATCGCCGGCCGCGAACAGCCCGGGCACCGTGGTCTGGCATTGCGGGCCGGTGATGCGCAGCCCGCCAGTGCCGCGGATCGTGCCTTCCGCGAACAGGCCGACCTCGAATTTGTCGTGGTACAGGTCGATGCCTTTGCGGGCGAAGGGCAGGGGGGTTGCCGGCTGCACCTGCGGAAATTGCCGGCGCACCGCTTCCGGGACTTCATTCAGCAGGCAATAGACCGGGCCCGCCATCAGCGCCTTCGCCATCTCGCCGGTGAAATCGCCGGGTCCGGCGAAGCCTGCCAGATCCAGTTCGTGTCCGGCCGCGTCGAAATAGCGCGCATAGGTGAAAATCGCGGTGCGGGTCGAGACCCAGGCGGGCGAGATGGAATAGATGCTGGAGAATTCCATGCCGGAGAGTTCCGCCCCGGCTTCCGCCGCCATCAGATAGCCGTCGCCGGTATTGGTGTGGCTGCCCAACAGGCCGGAGCGAAAGGCGCAGCCGCCGGTCGCCATGATGACGCCGCCGGCCCGCACGCGCCAATTCGCGCTGTTCAGGCGTTGGATGCCTTCGGCGCCGGCGACCGAGCCATCTTCATGCAGCAATAATTCCAGCGCCGGAAACTGGTCGAAAATCCGCACGCCGGCATCGAGGGCTTTGCGGCGCAAGGCACGCATATATTCAGGGCCGCGCAGCCCGTTATAATGCACCTTGCCTTCGTCGTTCTTTTGAAAATCGTAATAGCCGGTCAGACCCGGCAGGTTGTCCCAGGTTGTCTCGATGATCCGGTGCATCCAATCCGGCTCGGCCAGTCCGTAGGCCACAGCCATGCGGCGCTCGACCGCTTCGCGGCGCAATTGCGGGTCGGGCGGCACCCACCAATGCCCTGGGCCGCCGGTTGCGGTCACGCCGCTGGTACCGACATAGCCCTTATCGACCAAAATAACGTCGGCGCCGCTGCGGGCCGCGCCAAGCGCCGCCCAGCCGGCGGCCATGCCGCCGCCGATAATCAGGACATCGGTTTCAAGATTCAGCATCCGCTCACATATCCCCGTTTTAGCCTGGAGCGCATTGCAATGGCGCAGATGCTTTTCAATGTGATCATATCGCGATACGTCTAGTAGGAAATGACGTTCGCTTGCATCTGATAATTTTAAATAGCTCTATGATGGCTGCTCATAGTCGCGCCGTAGAGATGGCAAGCGAGCCGGACGATGCCCGATCGGCCGCCGTAACGGGGTCAGTGATAGGCGCAGCAATAACTGGGTGGACAGGAAGTAACTTCAGGGTTTTCTAGGTCCGTCACGGCATTGCTGAGGGCAGCAGGAACTTTCCAAAACTCGCGGGCAGCGGAACCGCCCTCCGGGAGTGGGCGCGCAAGCTCGAAATTCGGAGAACGGACCAGGGCATGGGACCGGCGAAATCGCGGGACTGCCCAAAGAATGAAACCATGCGAGGACTCAACAGACATAACCGATACTTTCAAAGGGATTGTTGCCAAACGATATCGGTCATAATATAAAACTACCAAGTTAGTATAGTTAAATTTTGTATTTCTTTCGTGTTAGCGCCGGAGGGCTCCGGCACGTATTGGCGATGTATGAATTCTTATCATTGTTGAAACCGTGGAACTTGTTGGACAGGCAAGGCGGCATTGTTCACAACCCTGTCCTGGCCGCGTTGCCGGATACTGCGCCGGCCGCCTGCAGGTTTTGCCGCACGCAGCCGCCCAAATTTTGTGATTTCAGGAAGGGATCAAAATGCCCAATATCAGTTTGAATCTGGATACCGAGGCGCTGGCCCAGCATTACGAACAGATTAGCGTTGACCGCCAGTTCAAGGCCGGCAAGGTCCTGCTTGATGCCTTGGCGCTGCAACCGGGCAAAAAACTGCTTGATGTCGGCGCCGGAACCGGGCTTCTCGCCGAATATGCTGCCGGCATTGTCGGGCCTGAGGGTTCGGTGATCGGAATCGATCCGCTGCCGCTGCGCATTCAACTGGCGAAGCGAAAAACGGCGCGGAATCTGTCATTCGAAGTTGGCGAGGCGGGCGATTTACAAAGGTTTGCCGAGGAAAGTTTCGATTTTGTTTATCTGAATGCGGTGTTTCACTGGATCGTTGATAAGCCGAAATCCTTGAGCGAAATTTTTCGCGTATTGAAACCGGGCGGCCGTCTTGGCATTACGACCGGATCGAAGGACCATCCCAACCTGCTGCAAACGATCAAGGCGAAATTGCTCTCCCGCGAACCTTATGCCAGCCATCCTGAAGGGCTGAACGGCATCTCCGGGCGCGTCAACGCTGCCGAGTTGGAGTTGCTGCTGACCCAGGCCGGATTTATCGCGGAACGGATCGACGTGCGGCCGAAAGTGCATTTCCAGCCAAATCCGGCAGCGGCGATCGCGTTCTCGCAGGCCAGTTCCTTCGGCAATCTGCTTGGCCATCTGCCGGTTGCGTTGCAGGCCAGCGCCCGGGCGGAAATTGAACGCGAGCTGGAAGCACTGCAAACGGAGGAAGGTATTCGTTTTGAAACCGCACGGCTCGTCGCGATTGCAGTGAAGCCGTAACGGGGCGGCTTAGCTCAATGTTTTTGCCTTGAGCGCGGCCGGCCGCTGCAGGGCGGAATCAAGCCAGGCGGCAACATACGGCGTGTCTTGCAACCGGTAATCGAGATGCAGGAGAGACTGCAGGACCGACGCGACATTCAGATCGGCAATGGTAAAATGATCGGCGGCCAGGAACTGGCGGTCGCTGAGCGCCGCGTCCAGATAGCCGATCGCGCGGTTCAGTTTGGCCCTGGTGAAGCCGGCAATGTCTTCACTTCGTTGGTCTTTCGGCAGCCAGGAGGTATGGTCCCCGAAATTCACCACCCATGGGTCCAGATCGCTCGCCGCGAAAAAAGACCATTGCCATAAGATGGCTTCGTTTTCCGCACCGGCGGGATACAAAGCCGGCTCGGTGTGCGCGGCATGGTGCTTGGCGATATAGAGGTTGATGGCGAGCGATTCCGAGAGAACGAAATTCCCATCCCGAGTCGCCGGAACGCGGCCCAACGGATTGATCGCACGGAACGCATCGGCCTTTAGAACCGGATCATTCCAGGCATAGGGCGTATGGGAAAAATCGACGCCGGCTTCCAATGCTGCCCAAAGCACGCGCCGAGCACGAGAACGAAACGATCCATAGATTTCAAGCGGCATTTTTCGACCCAATCGATTGCAGAATTGTTACAGCGATCAGCCCGCCGGCACGCTTGCAGCCGCCTATTTCAGGCCGAACCCCAATTGGTGCAACGCATCACTTAGCTGTTCCCTTCCGTGCAGTGAGCCAAGGCCGCGCACCCGGTTGGCGATCAACTCTGACCAATCCTGCTGGGGAAGTCCTTGTTCCAACTGGAAGGCCCGGACGCGCTCGTTATAGGCCTCGACGTCCAGCAATCCGGCTTCGCCGAAGCTGTATTGTTCGCGGAAGAACACCGCCTGCCTTGGTAAACGCGGCTTGATCTCTGCCGGGCGGGCCGGGTCCGGTCTGCCCACCACCAGGCCGAACAGCGCGAATACGTTGGGCGGCAGGCCAAGCTCGGCGGCGACCTCCAGCGGCTTGTTGCGCAAGGCGCCGATATAAACCCCGCCGAGGCCAAGCGATTCCACGGCCACCAAGGCGTTCTGCGCGGCCAAGGCGGCATCCACCGCGCCTAGCAGAAAACTGTCGAAATATTCCAGCGCCTCGGCAGGTTGCTGCCGCGCATCGGCAATTTTGCTCAACCGGTTCAGATCGACCAGCCAGACCAGCAGAAGCGGCGCTTCGATGATATGCTTCTGGTTGCCGGCGAGCGCCGCCAGCCGCGCCTTGCGGGCCTTGTCTTCGACCGCGATCAGGCTCCAGGCCTGCAAATTCGAGGAGGAGGCGGCGGATTGCGCAGCTGCCACCAGCGCCTCGATGGCGCCCTCAGGCAAGGTGTCCGGCAGATAGGTGCGAACCGAACGATGCGACAGCAGCAGATCCAAAGTTTCATTCCACACGGCAGGCGCCGGCAGCGCATGGCCATACCGCGCCCGCAGCAGCGAGGCGCCGGAGGTCTCGCCGGAATGCAGTGCGAGGCTGGACGGAAACGAGGGTGATGAAAGTTCGTTCATGCGTGGCTCCGGTATTTGGGCGGGAATATCTATAGTAATCGGCTGGGAAACCTAGCAAAAACCATCTGCCACGACATTCCGCCCCCGCGATAGCCCGGAAGAACTTATCCGGAAAAAGAAACGCGCCCGCATAAAATTAATCTGCCGAGTTTCAGCTGTTTAAGAAAAGTTCTTCGTTTTATCAGACGATTGATGGTAAAATAGTAGCTTCGATGATTTTTGTAGCTATACATATCAGTTTTTGAAATGGTAAACCTATCTTGTCTGTGGAGTTTATACGGAATAATGCTTTGACTTGTTCAATTTCAGGAAAAAGTCGGATCATGCCAAGCAGACGCCATTTCAACATGTTGCTCGCCGGCGCCGGCTTGGCCTCGGCTGCGGGGCTTAGCGCTACGGCCGCGCCAAAGCCAAGCGGGGATTTGACGATTGCTTTTGATGGCACCACCAGCACTGCCTTTGTTCTGGATGCGCATAATTGCCGGTTTGCGCCGCTGGCCCGGATCGCCCGCTCGATCTACGATAATCTCGTGGTGTTGCAGGAAGACCAGAGCGTGGCGCCCTGGC
>JAMFRY010000205.1 GCA_026225015.1 Alphaproteobacteria bacterium | reverse complement strand
GCTGGCCGAATGCGCCGTCGTGGCGGCGGCGCCGATCGGCGCCAGCTTCACCGCACTCGCGCTGGTGACCGGCATGCTGTGGGGCAAGCCGATGTGGGGCGCGTATTGGGTGTGGGATGCGCGGCTCACCTCCGTCCTCGTGCTGTTTTTTCTCTATCTCGGCCATATCGCGCTGATCCGCGCTTTCGATAACCCCCCACAAGGCCATCGCGCCGCGGCGATCCTGGCGCTGGCCGGCGCCGTCAACCTGCCGATCATCGTCTTTTCCGTGCAATGGTGGAACACCCTGCATCAGGGCAACACCATTTCGTTTTCCGGCGGGTCGAAAATCTATATCACTATGCTCTACCCGCTGCTGATTTCCGCGCTCGGGTTTTATCTTTGTTTCATCACGCTGGTAACCGCCCGGCTCTGCGCCGCCATCATGGAGCGCCGCACCCGCGCGCTGCTGCTCGCCGCGGCGGAGCGGGCGCCGTGAGTTTTGCGCCGTTCATAGATGGGAGCTACGGAATCGCCATCGTCTTCCTGATCGGTGCCGGCGCCCTCACCTATCGGCGCTACAGACTCGCGGCGAAGCGCCTGAGAATTGTCGATGCACGCCAGTCTAATGCGACCCAGTAAGAAACGCCGGCTTTACATCCTGCTAGCTTGCGGCCTCGGGCTGGGCTCCGCCACCGCTCTGTCGCTTGCCGCCTTTTCCTCCACCCTCACCTACTTCCTCAGCCCAAGGGACGTCGCGCAAAAACATCCCGCTCCGGGGACGAGTTTTCGTTTGGGCGGCATCGTGCAGGCAGGCACGGTGCGCACCACCATTCTCGACGGCACGCCCACCACCAGCTTCCGCGTCACCGACGGGCAGGCCTCTATCCCGGTTAGCTATTCCGGCGTGCTGCCCGATTTGTTCCGCGAAGGCCAGGGGGTTGTCGCGATTGGCGAGATGCTGCCCGGCGGGACGACCTTCAACGCCGACGAAGTGCTAGCCAAGCACGGCGCCAGCTATATGCCTAAGGATGTGGAAGAGGCTTTGAGGAATGCCGGCAAGTGGAATCCGAAATATGGGCCGCCGCCCTCGGCGGATGACTGGAACACGCTGCAATTAAAAAACCCGAGCCCAGGCTGATGACGCCAGAAGCAAGCGGTTCTTTTTTAAAAAAAAGAACCAAAAAACTTTTATTACTTTTACCAGCTCTTGGTTTGGCCGTGTTTGCCCCGACCCATTATTCCGTGGCGGCGCAAAAATTGGGCTATGAACCGGCAGTCGTCCAGATATCGGGCACACTGACAACCGAAGAACATTATGGGCCGCCAAATTATGGTGAATATCCGGCGACAGATATGAAAGTTTGGGCGCTAATTTTGGTACTCGACACTCCAGTTGACGTGATCGTAACCGGCCACTCTGGTCCGGATCAAGATTCTTTTTTCGGCGTGAAAAGAATACAAATAACGGGGATACCATCGCTTCAGCTTACGAATTTCGTTGGACAACATATCATTTTAGGCGGGACGCTGTTTGAGAAAGAGAACGGAAATCACTACACAAATTTTCTAATGCTCGTCCAGACTATTTCAAGCACAGCGAGAATGGCGTTATGATTCCCGAACTAGGACATTTTGCGCTGGCACTGACTGTTGCTCTGGCCTTTGCCCAAGGCGTCGTCGGCATCTTCGCGCCAGACTTGCGCGATGCTCGGGCCATGCGCGCGGCGCCCGCATTGGCGATCAGCCACTTCCTGGCGATCGGCGCCGCCTTTCTGGCGTTGATTTACGCGGGCGTGGTTTCCGATTTTACCGTGGAGAATGTTGCCGATTTTTCCTCCAGCCTGGTGCCGTTGATCTACCGGATTTCCGGTACCTGGGGGAACCAAGATGGCTCCATGGTGTTGTGGTGTTTTATCTTATCGCTTTGCGGGGCGACGGTGGCGAGTTTTGGCGGCAACCTGCCGGCTTCGTTGCGGGCGCGGGTTCTGGGCGTGCTGGGGCTGGTCTCCGGCGGGTTCTTGCTGTTTACGCTGACGGTTTCCGATCCGTTTACCCGGCTCTGGCCGCCGCCTTTGGATGGGGCGGGCGTTAATCCGATTTTGCAGGATCCCGGTTTGGCGTTTCATCCGCCGGTTTTGTACACCGGCTATGTCGGGTTTTCGGTGGCGTTTGCGTTTGCGATCGCGGCGCTGATCGAGGGCCGGCTGGATGCGGCCTGGGGGCGCTGGGTGCGGCCCTGGGCGTTGCTTTCCTGGTGTTTTTTAACTTCGGGAATCGCGCTTGGGTCGTGGTGGTCGTATTACACTTTGGGATGGGGCGGGTACTGGTTTTGGGACCCGGTTGAGAATGCCGCGTTGCTGCCTTGGCTTTCCGGTACGGCCTTGCTGCATTGCGCGATCGTGGTGGAGAAGCGCGAGGCGTTGAAGGCATGGACCGTGCTGCTGGCGATTGCAACATTTTCGTTCAGCCTGTCGGGAACGTTTCTGGTGCGATCCGGGATTTTGAATTCGGTGCATGAATTTGCCGCGGCCCCCGATCAAGGGTTGTTCATTCTGGTGCTGCTGGGCTTGACCGTTGGCGGGTCGCTGATTTTGTTTGCGCTGCGGGCGCCGGCGCTTGAGGCCCAGGGGATTTTTGCGCCGGTTTCGCGTGAGAGCGCGCTGGTGTTGAATAATATTTTTCTCTGTTCGATTGCCGCGGTGGTGTTCACCGGCACGCTGTATCCGCCTTTTGTCAATCTGCTGTTTGGCGTGCAGCTTTCGGTGGGCGCGCCGTTTTTCAACCAGACGGTTTTGCCGCTGACCGCGCCGTTGATTTTGGCCATGGCGGTGGGTCCGCTACTGCCGTGGAAGCGCGCGGCGTTGCGCCCGGCGCTGGCGCGTATCTGGCTGGCATTTGTGGCCGCGCTGGTGGTGTTTCTGGTGATGGATCTGCGCAGCAATGCGGTTACCGCTTTGGGACTAGCGGGCGGCGCCTGGGTTATTCTCTCGGCGTTTTCGGATATTGCGGAGCGGGTGCGGGTGTTTCGCGGCTCCGCGGGCGATGTTTTTGCGAGGGTTAGGGCATTGCCTCGCGCGGCTTATGGCGCGGCTTTGGGGCATATTGGTTTTGGAGTGATGGTGCTGGGCATTGCCGGGATGACGCTGGCCAGCCAGAAGGTGATCGTTCTGCAACCGGGACAGAGCACCCAGTTGGGCGGCTATGGCTGGAGGCTCAACGACATTCACGATGCGCCGGGGCCCAATTACAGCCAGCGCGTCGCCGATATTAGCGTGACGGACGATGGCAAGCCGTTCCTCAGCCTGCATCCGTCGCGGCGATTTTTTACCGTGCAGAAGGTCATCACCAATGATGCGGCGATTCACACCAATGGTTTTCAGGATATCTACGCCGTATTCGCCGACGAGCCGGCGAGTGGCGGAGCAGAATTGCGGCTGAACCGGCATCCGCTGGCGCCGGAGATATGGTTTGGCGGGTTGATTATGGCGTTTGGCGGCTTCCTTTCGCTTTCCGACCGAAGACTGCGCATCGGCGCGCCGGCGCGCAAGACGGCCAAAACGCAAACTGTCACGGTTTGAGGGGATGAATACGCGGCGGCGGATTTTGTTTGCGGCGCCCTTGGCGGGCGCGATGGCCGGCGGGGCCGGATTTTACACCATTTTGCGCCGCATGCAGGAACAGAAATACGATCCGCATGCGCTGCCTTCGCCGCTAATCGGCCATAAGCCGCCGGCGTTCAATCTGCCTGGAATCGATAACGCCGAAGGTTTTTCCAACACCGATTTACTTGCACCCGCGAGGCCGATGCTGGTGAACTGGTTTGCTTCCTGGTGCGCGCCTTGCGTGGCGGAGGCGCCGGTGCTGGCGCAGCTCGCCCAGACCGGACTTCCCATCTGGGGCATTGCCTATCAGGATAGGCCGGCGGCGGTGGCGGATTATCTTCGTCAATGCGGCAATCCTTTTGTACGGCTGGCGAGTGATTCCTCCGGCCTTACCGCGATCAACTGGGGGGTTTACGGCGTGCCGGAGACCTATCTGATCGACCGAGAGGGCATTGTCCGCTGGCGCTGGGCGGGGGCGCTTGATCCGAATGTGGTGCTGCAAGGACTGACGCCGCTGCTGGAGCGCTATACATGAAGCGGTATTTTGTCCTGCTGGCGTTGCTGCCCTCGTTGGCGCTG